>DAOVDP010000062.1 GCA_030669445.1 Candidatus Latescibacterota bacterium
AAGAATATCTGCCCTCTCCGGAGCGTTCGGGAATCTATGGAAACACCTTCTGGATTGACGCTCAGGGATGAATGGACAAGATTCCCCTTCACCTGGCCAGCAACGGTGCCGATAATCTCTTCTATTGAAAGTCCTCTCATAGTTGTTTCTTTCGTAAGAAGTCTAAAATCTAACGCAGAGACGCAAAGGCGCAGAGAAAAATAAGAGACATAATTATCTGATTATTTAAAAGTATCTTCTTTCTTTGCGTCTTTGCGACTTTGCGTTGAAAACCAATGGTGGAGACTTTTTACGGACGGATCATAGTCCAGTCTGCAGGATTTCTCTGACCACTAGATGGTCGTCGAAGGGAATGGTCCTATCTCCCATTATCTGGTAATTTTCATGTCCCTTACCGGCAATGACCACTGCGTCTGTCCTCCGGGCAACCTTCAGGGCAGAGGCAATGGCTTCCTTCCGGTCAGGCACAACTTGATAGGCTCTTTTATTCATGCCTGCGGTGATTTGGTTGATGATCTCGTCTGGGTCTTCATTGCGGGGATTATCCGAGGTGACAAAGCATACATCTGCCATCTTAGAGGCCACTTTCCCCATAAGTGGACGCTTGCCTCTGTCTCGATCGCCTCCACAGCCGAATACCAAGATGACCCGGCCGGAGGTCAGCTCCTCTACCGCCCCCAGAAGTGCCTCCAACGCAACTGGGGTGTGAGCATAGTCAACCGTTATCGAGAATGGTTGACCGCAATCTATCTGCTCGAAGCGGCCGGGAATTGTCCGTATCTTTCCGATCGCCTCCCCGATGAGCTGCAACTCTAAGCCGTTCACAAGTCCCACTCCGATTGCTGCCAATATATTTCTAATATTAAACTTGCCTTTTAGACTTGTCTTAATTCCAAGTTCTCCCTCCGGGGTCTTCACCAGGAGTCTTATTCCTTTCCAGTCAAGTTTGAAATCGAGAGGACAGACCATCGCCTTTGGGGAGAAACCATAGGTTAACACCGGTGTTTTGGTCCAGTGGATGATCTGTTCAGAGGCGGGATCGTCTATATTAATCACTGCCTTGGCTCCAGTAGGATGATTCAAGTTCCTGAAAAGTTTCCCTTTGGCCTTCAAGTACTGCTCATAGGTACGGTGAAAATCCAGGTGATCTCTGCTCAAATTTGTAAAAACAGCGGTGTTAAATGTTACTCCGTAGGTTCTGTCTAAGGCGAGGGCATGAGAGGAAACTTCCACTACTGCTGCCTGCTGTCCAAAGCTCAACATCTCTGCCAACATTCTGTTTAAATCCAAGGATTCAGGGGTAGTTCTGTCGGCAGCACGAGACTGGTCGCCCACCTGGTAGTTGATGGTGCCGATGAGCCCGGTCTTGATGCCTGCACCTTCGAAAACCTCTCTTACCAGGAGGGAAACCGTGGTCTTGCCGTTTGTCCCGGTGATACCCACCAGCCGCATCTTCTGAGAGGGATGCCCATAGAATTCATCCGCTAAGATCGCAAGCGCCTTTCGAGAATCAGGCACCTTGACCAGTGTCACCTCTTGGGAGAACCCCTCCTGTTCCAAAACAACAGCCCTGGCCCCTTTAGCCAGAGCTTCATCTATAAAGCTATGTCCATCGGTCTGAAAGCCCCTGACGGCAACGAAAAGGTCTCCTTCTGTTGTGCGTCGGGAATCGCATTCAATCTTTCTGACCTCAATGTGAGGGTCTCCAGTCACCACTGCCTCTGGTAACGCTTTGAGCAAACAACTCAGCTTCACTTTGGTTACCTCAGGTTACCACCGCTACCGTATGCCACTTTCTGCCTCAATTAAGCAAACTGTGCCGGACTCAATCTCACCCCCTGCTCGAGGCGTCTGTTTCAGTACCACACCCGTACCCACGATTTTTGCCTCTATCCCCTGGCGGTGAAGGACTTCTACTGCTTGCCTGAGACTCATTCCGACAACCCTGGGCATAGGGCAAGTTTCATCAGTCTGGTTTGCAGAAGGTTCGGATTGATTCTTAACCTGAACTGCAGATACATATTCATAATTGAAAGAATCAGTGGAGGCTATAAGTGTTACTGCCTTTCTTTTTATCGGACAGTCATTTAAGCTGAGGATTCGACTGGTAATTTTCCTAAAAGTGGGAGCAGCCACTTGTCCCGCCCAGTGATTTTCTTGTGGTTCATCTATACTTACCAAGCAAAGCAGTTGAGGATCTTCAGCAGGGAGGAATCCTACAAAGGAACAGATGACTTTTTGGGGATCATATCCCCGGCTATTCTGTCGGCTTTTTTGAGCGGTACCTGTTTTGCCTGCTACGGAGAAACCTTCTATCTTAGCTTTGACTCCGGTGCCCGAGTCCACCACACCGCACAGGATGTCGGTAAGCGTCCGAGCGGTATTTTCAGAGATCACCCTTCGCACCACATTAGGGGATTGTTTTTTCAGCGATTGGCCATTTTTTTTACTAATTAGCTTTAAAATATAAGGTTTCATTAAATATCCCCCGTTGGCAATAGCACCGTAAGCAGTAGCTAACTGAAGGGAAGTAGCGGATATCTCCTGTCCTATGGCTATTGTAGCCAGCGACCTCCGAGACCAAGAAGATGGATGGTGGACGATTCCCTTTGCCTCACCTGGTAATTTGATTCCAGTTCTGGTACCAAAACCAAAGCCTCGGATGTAACGGTATAATAACTTCTCCCCTACCGTCTGGGCGATCTTTATCGCCCCGATATTGCTGGAGTGTTTAATCACATCCCCCAGGGTGAGCCATTCGTAATCGTGCCAGTCGCGAATAATTCCGCCGGCCACTTTCAGCTTACCATCTTCACAGAAGATAAGGTCCGTTGGTTTCTTTAAACCCTCTTCTATGGCGGCTGAAACAGCAACTACTTTAAAGATAGAGCCGGGCTCGAAACAGTCCGTAATCGCCTTGTTCTTTCTGTTCGCTGGATTAGAGGAGGCAGGGTAGTTGGGGTCGTAAGAGGGGACGGAGACCATCGCTAAGATTTCACCTGTGTTGGGGTTCATAATAACAGCTGTTCCTGCCTTCGCGTCAAAAAGGGAAGTGGCAACCTTTAACTCCTCTTCGGCGATGGCCTGGTATCTCGAATCAATCGTCAGGACAACATCAAGGCCATCGTGGGGACCTTGTTGGACATTTCCAAAGATAGAGAGTTTTCTCCCCCGGGCATCAACCCCTGAGACGGTCCATCCAGCAGTACCTTGCAAGTGTTTGTCAAAGGCGAATTCAACCCCTTCAATTCCCCGATTGTCCACATCGGTGCCACCTATGAGTTGCCCAGCCACAGAGCCCAGGGGGAAATTTCGTTTCGCCTCCTCTATCTCTCTTACACCAGTGAGATTCAGAGAATCAAGTCCTTCTGCCACTTGCCAGTTCAGTTTTCTAACCAACCAGACAAAAGAGCTTCTGTTTTTTAGCCGTCCGAGGAACAGACTCTGGGGTTTTCCGGTGAGGATAGAAAGACGAACAGCCACTTTAGCCGGATGTTCTACCTCCCTCGGGTTGGCTGCCAAGGAACTGGCAGAAAGGTCAACGGCCAGATTGATACCATTTCTATCCAGTATGTTCCCCCGCTTGCCTTGAAGGTTAATTCGCTGCTCACTCTGCCTTCTGCTTTTCTGGGAATAGGTCTTGTTATTGACCAACTGAATATGAACCAGACGATTTATCAAAAATAGCCAGACAACAAAAATAACGAGACCTACGAGATAGAGATTATGAACTCGTTTCTCCATCGTTATTCTCTTAATTCCACGGGAAGTTCCTCTGGGGGAGTATCAGGAGGAAACATCCCCAGTTTTTCTGAGGCTATCTTTTTGATTCTGGAAGCACTGGACAGATGAGCTATTTGGGTCTCCAAGCGCCTGTTCTGTTCAATCACCTTCTGCTTCTGGAGATATAGGGTATCAATCCGCTTTTTCAGGCTAGTTACTGTCACCTGTTCCCACACATATCCCAACATCCCCGCCACCAAAATCGCGAACAGCAACACAAACCTGATAAATGTCTGCCGTTTCATCCTGAATCTGCTATCTTTTCTGCCACCCTCAGTTTAGCACTTCTCGCCCGCCGGTTGGCCTTTTTCTCCTCTTCGCTGGGCAAGACGGCTTTCTTGGTAACCAACTTCAGTATCTTTTTCGCACCGCAGACACAAACGGGCAGGCGGGGGGGACAAGTACAGCCTTGAGAATACTGTCTGAATACCGACTTCACTATCCGGTCCTCTAAGGAATGGTAGGAGATAATACAGAGCCTTCCGCCCGTCTTCAACAGGTTGATACATTGCCTAATAGAGGTCTCCAGGATTTCGATTTCTCCATTTACCTCTATCCTTAAGGCTTGAAATACTCTGGAGAGTGTCTTTTGAGGTTTAGGGGTATGAATAGTTGCTTCAATTATCTCTCTTAATTGGAGGGTGTCGTCTATACTTTTTTCTTCCCTCTGTCGGCATATTCTGCGGGCTATTTTAGCTGCCATTTTCTCTTCGCCGTAGCGGCGGAGAACGCTCCCCAGCTCTTTCTCTGAATAGGTGTTCACCACCTGCCAGGCTGTCTTGGGGGACTGAAGGTTCATCCTCATATCCAGAGGACCGGAGAACCTATAGCTAAAACCCCGCCCAGGAGAATCAAGCTGATGAGAGGAGACTCCTAAATCGAGTAAAATTCCATCTACAGCCTCGATACCTTGTTGTCGCAGGATTGTCGGTAAGTTCTGGAATCCTGTTAAGTGGAAACTCACCTTTTCGCCGAAAGGGGAAAGTCTTCTCTTGGCTGCCTGAATTGCCTCCGGGTCCTGGTCTACAGTAATTAGATGTCCCCCTTCTCCCAAGCGAGAGAGAATCTGTAGTGCGTGGCCACCTCCCCCCACTGTGCCGTCGACATATATCCCGTCCGGATTGGTGAGAAGATAGTCCACTGTCTGTTTCAGGAGCACTGGGAGGTGGAAATTCTGTTGGGCAGCCATAATCTCAGATTTGAAATTCTTCGCTGATTTCTTCCAAGACACTTTGGTTCTGCTCTTTATATTTTTCGAACCGTTCTGGATTCCAGAGCTCTATTCGGTCCAGAGCCCCGGCTACTGTAACCTTACTGTCAATCTCTGCCCATTGCATGAGGTTTTTCGGGATAAGTATCCGCCCTTGCTCGTCCATTTTTGCCTCCCAAGCCTGAGAGGCCACTATTCTCATATAGTGGCGCGCCTTTGTGGGAAGCTGGCGGAGTTTCTCCTCAATTTTTTCTTCCCAGACATCTAAAGTATATATTGCCAGACACTTATCCAGACCACGGGTCACCACAAATGTCTTCTGGGCCTGGGGTGGGAGGATTTCCCTGAAACTGGCTGGGATATTCATCCTGCCCTTGGCATCTATGGTGTAGTCGTACTCCCCTTTGAAATTCTGCATAGAACCTTCCTTGCTAATGAACAAAAAATAAGCGATTATGGCTTAGTGTCATCTCGATCCACATTGTCCCACATTAACCCACCTGTTTATCATAATCACCTGTTGAGAGAAAGTCAAGAAAAAAATGCGATTTTTTTTGCTTTTTTTTGTTTTTTTAAAAGTTTTTAGCATCAAAAGGTAAAACTTCGCCATAGTATCCGCGGCACAGCGGAGCCGCAATTCAAGAAAGATTCACTCGCAAAAAGTCTGAAGTCTAACGCAGAGACGCCAAGACGCAGAGAGAAAATAGGAGATATAATTATCTGATTATTAAAGAATATCTTCTTTCTCTGCGTCTTGGCGTCTTTGCGTTGAAAATCAATGGCGCGGACTTTTTACGAAAGGATCAAGAAAATAACCGCGGATTACCCGGATTTCACGGATTGTAAAACAAAAATTTTGCAGGTTTCTAGTATAGCGTTTCATTAAAAAGTTGTCATTGCGAGCGTTAGCGAAGCAATCCGGTGGTGTAGTTTGTGAACCTTCTTAGAGATTGCCTTGTCGCTTCGCTCCTCGCAATGACAGCGTAAAGGTTTTCATGAAACGTAATATTAGTACAGTCATCTCAAGGATTGAGGCAGATTCTATAATGGTTTCAGGCACTCAGCGCCAACTTCCTCAGTTGATTCCTAAGGCTTTTGCCTATAACAATGTGCAGGGGAAAAATTGAGAGGCACCACCCGGAGGAACCTCTTTCTCCAAAAATCCGGAACATTTTTGCTTGACATCTCAACGGGATTATGTTATACTGGCTTTGTAATAAATCAGTGAACTTCAGCTTATCTCCTGACAAATTGGTAACATCAAAGCGGAGAAAGCCAGAAAGTCAAGGCAGTATAAATCGGTACAGATGCCGAAAGATTCCGGCGCATCTGTGCGGTTAAAAAAGGGAGGCACTTAAGATGGCGCTTATGTGGATGTTTCTGATATTTATTGCAATTATGCTCCTGAGCAGTGCTATCAGGATACTGCGAGAGTATGAACGGGGAGTGATCTTCAGACTGGGCCGACTGGTGGGTGCTAAAGGGCCAGGCCTGATTCTTCTTATCCCCATCATCGACCGCATGGTGAAGATAAGCCTAAGGGTGGTGACTATGGATATTCCCCCTCAGGATGTGATCACCAAGGACAATGTCACTATCAAAGTCAATGCAGTGCTTTACTTCCGGGTAATAGAATCCGAGAAGGCGGTGGTTGAGGTGGAAGATTACCTCTATGCCACCTCTCAATTGGCACAGACAACACTGCGAAGCGTATTAGGAGAGGTAGAATTGGATGAGCTTCTCTCCAAGAGAGAGAAAATCAACATGCGGCTGCAGGGTATCATAGACCAGCAGACAGACCCCTGGGGGATTAAGGTTTCCATCGTCGAGGTAAAACATGTGGACTTACCCCAGGATATGCAGCGGGCAATAGCCAAACAGGCGGAAGCCGAACGAGAACGAAGGGCAAAGGTCAT
>DAOVDP010000176.1 GCA_030669445.1 Candidatus Latescibacterota bacterium
GCCACAAAAGGCTCAAATCGCTCGATGTAGATCGGATTCTCCCGGTCTGATTTGCATAACGGGGTGGTCTCCCGGGGATGGCCGATGATGAATGTAGGCTGGATGAGCTTTTCCTCCACCAGCCCCTCAAACAGTGCGTTGATGATAAGCCCCCTGGCAGGTTCTCCTTTTACCTCTAAGTGACGGGCCCGGAGGAGGCTGAGCAGTTGTTCATCACTCATCGTTTCCACATCTATATCAGCGTATTGTTTCAGGGCATCTACCATCCTTAGCCTTCTCCACGGCCTGCTCAAGTCGATCTCCTCACCCTGATACTGGATTTGGATTTTGCCACAAATCTCGCAGGCAGTCCTTTCAAATATCTCTTCGGTCAGCTCCATCATATCATTGTAGTCAGCATAGGCCTGGTAGACCTCTAACATAGTGAACTCGGGGTAATGAGTGCGATCTATGCCCTCATTGCGAAAATTCTTGCTTATCTCGTAGACCTTTTCCATCCCCCCGATGATCAGCCGCTTCAAATACAGCTCCGGGCTAATCTTAAGATAAAGGGATATATCCAGGGCGTGGTGATTGGTCCGGAAAGGTCGAGCATAAGCTCCTCCGTAGATAGACTGTAGTACAGGAGTTTCCACCTCTAAGAAGCCCTGCTCGTCGAGGAGTCTGCGAATAGTGGAGATGATGCGGAATCGGCACTGGAAAAGCTCTTTCACCTCAGGATTAACTATCAGATCAATGTATCTCTGGCGATAGCGCTGCTCCTTGTCGCTGAACTGGTCGTAGATGGTCTTCTTGCCCTCCTCGTCTTTTTCCTTCACGATAGGAAGCTGGCGGATGGCCTTACAGAGAAGCTCTATCTGGCTGGCAGCGACGGTGATCTCGTCGGTTTTTGTCCGGAAGACCTTTCCCACAACGCCGAGGAAGTCACCGATATCCAGAAGCTTAAATATGGCAAACGCCTCTCCCAGGGTGTCCTGACGCACATATATCTGGATTCTGCCCGCGGGATCCTGCAGATGGGCAAAGCCTGCCTTCCCGTGCTGGCGGATGGACATCACCCTGCCAGCGATCGTCACCTGTTGCCCGGAGGACTCCAGCCTCTGGAAATCCTCCCTGATCTGCCGGGAGAGATGGGTACGACAGAAACGATAAGGATATGGATTTACCCCTTCATCCCTGAGTTTGCTGAGTTTTTCCAGTCTCCTTCTTATCAGTTCATCCTGAGAATCTGGAGGGCTAAGCGGACACAAGGTTACCTCCTCTAATGAAATATCGGCATCTGATTGACTTTTACTCAGCAAAATATAACATACCTGGCAGTTGAAGTCAAACAAAAAAGCTATCCTACAAGTGGATAGCTATCTTTAAAAACTCTACCCGGGTGACAAATCACACGGTTCTCTTCGGCAAGCCTCAACTCTTCAAGGAACTACGCCTACTCTAAAAGCTTGCCCACTTGCCGAGAGTGCAAACGCTTGATCTACTTCCTGCAAATTGAAGCAGTGCGTGATTAATCTATTAAAAGGGTGTTTATTATGAGTTCTGATGACAAAATCTAATCCTTCTCCTAAGTGACGAACCTGGTAGTTATGAATACCTTTTATAGTTATCATCTTAGTGGTCACTACATAGCCATCAAGCATGAAGTTGGCCTTAGGGAAAACTGTGCCTATTAGCAGATATCTTCCGCCGATACGCAACATCTCTATCCCCTGAGAAATCACTCCAGGACTGCCTGAAACTTCAATAACTACATCAGCACCATACCCTCCAGTCAAATCTTTTATTAAGGAAAGGGTCTCCGCTGGGTTCGTTTGATCAACATTGATGACCTTGTCGGCACCAAATTCCTTAGCGAATTCCAGTCTGTGTTGCTCTTTATCAAGAACAATTATCTTTCCTGCACCTCTTTCCCGAAGCATCGCAACGGCATTAATCCCCAACATCCCTGCCCCCTGAATTACCACATTATCGCCCAGCTCAATCCCGATAGTCTCCAGACCATTGACTACAGTGGCCGAAGCACAATTAATAGGAGTAACTTCTTCATCCGAGAGTTCCTCAGGGACCTTGAAAATACCTGTCCCTGATCTAAGGTAGACATATTCAGCCAGGCCGCCGTTCAAATAGGGAGGATTCTGACAACTTTCATGGCCATATTTGAACAGGTAAAGGCATTTCTGGGGAAGCTGTTTCATTTGACAATAGTAGCATCTTCCACAACTTGCCATTATGGTCCAGGTGACACGGTCGCCTTTCGCCAATGGATTTCCCAACACATCTCTGCCGGCTCCCTCACCGATTTCCTGAATTTCGCCGACGATCTCATGTCCCAGGATTATCGGCAAAGGAGCTTCTCTCTTCCCCTGCCAGGTGTGGAGGTCTGAACCACAGATAGTAGACATCCTCACTTTGACCAGAATTCCCTCTGGTTCAACCCTTGGCAGAGGAAATTTCCGGATTTCAAACGGTTTTCCTGCACCCAGAAAAACAGCCGCCGTTGCTTTCATTATGGCCTCCCCACTTCTTCAAATAGTCTCCAAAGATCTCCTCATCACTGGGGATGTATTCCTTAATGGGAACAGAAAGCACAGTGTAATTGAGGAAATGCCGCCAGTTAATATTGTCAGTGGTCATATTACCAGCCCAGGTACCGCAGCCAAGCGTGTCTGTGAAGGGGTTGCCACTAAACCAGCTTCCACTATTCGCCGCACCGTGGGGCATATTGCAATTCACTCTCCCTACATTAGCCTTTATGGCAAGTTCCAG
>DAOVDP010000128.1 GCA_030669445.1 Candidatus Latescibacterota bacterium
TTTATCTCTTCGGCCTTGAGTTTTGCAACTTTATTTCGATTGGGCTCACCAGAGCCTTTTTCTAAGCCGGCAGCTTTCTTCAACAGCTCTGAGGCTGGAGGGGTTTTGGTGATAAAGGAGAAACTACGATCTGCATAAACACTTATTACCACTGGTATAACAAATCCACTCTGAGATTGGGTCTTGGTGTTGAACTGCTTGCAAAACTCCATAATATTCACACCATATTGCCCCAGCGCCGGTCCAACCGGCGGAGCAGGGTTGGCACTACCAGCTGATATATGTAGTTTTATCTTGCCAATTTCTCTCTTTGCCATATCGATATTCCTTTGCCGAAATAGAACAGCAAAAATAAGTATTCTGCCGCTAAGGCACAAAGACACAAAGGAAATACCAGTAAAATGGAATCGAAAGATTTATTTAATCTTGGTGTCTTAGTGTCTTTGTGGCTAAACTGTTACCAGCAAAGACCTATTCCTTCACCTGGACTTTTTCTACCTGTAAGATATCTAATTCGACCGGTGTCGATCTGCTAAAAATACTCACCATTACTTTGACTTTCCTTCTTTCGGGATTGATTTCCTCCACTACACCATAGAGATCCTCGAATGGCCCATCTATTACCTTAACAGAGTCTGTTGGCTTTAAGCTGATGGCTTGAGGATGTTCTCCTTTACCCTCATCCAACCGTTGAAATATGCGCTTGATCTCCTGTTCCCTTAATGGTTGCGGCCTTTTACCTGCTCCCACAAAACCGGTCACTCCAGGAGTATTTCTTACCACATACCACGTTTCTTTGTCCATCTCCATTTCTACCAGCACATAACTGGGGAGAAATCGTTTCTCTGCAATAATCCTTTTGCCATCTTTCATCCTGGCGATTTTTTCAGTGGGCACAATGACTCTGCTAACTCTATCTTTTAGCCCGGAGCTAACCACCAAATTGTCTAAATATTTCTTGACCTTGTTTTCATGTCCGGAAAAAGTGTGGACTACGTACCAGTGCTTTGCCATTCGATATCTCACCTATCCTAATATAATTCTCAGGACTCTCGAGAAGAATAAATCGAATACCCAGACTCCCAGGGCAACTATCACAGAAAAGAGCAGCACTACCCAAGTTGAGGCGAACAGTTCATCCTTTGTAGGCCAATTCACCTTCCCCATTTCTAATCTTACCTCTTTTAGGAAGGTAATGGTTTTTTTTAACATTTCTATACCCTTAGATAATAATGGCAGGCCTGGAGGGATTCGAACCCCCAACCCTCGGATTTGGAGTCCGATGCTCTATCCGTTAGAGCTACAGGCCTGTGCATTTTACCTGGTCTCTTTATGTAAGGTGTGTTTTCTACAAGAAGGGCAGTACTTTTTCTGCTGAATTCTGTCGGGCTGAAGACGGCGGTTCTTAGTGGTAGTGTAATTCCGTCTTTTACATTCTCCGCAGGCCAAGGTTACCAACTCTCTCATTTACTCTGTCACCTCACCGACGACACCAGCTCCGACAGTGCTACCTCCCTCTCGTATGGCGAATCTAAGCTCTTTTTCCATTGCTATAGATGTAATCAGGGTCACATCCATCTTCACATGGTCACCAGGCATAACCATCTCCACTCCTTCGGGCAGACGGACCTCTCCGGTCACATCGGTAGTTCGGAAGTAAAACTGAGGGCGATAGCCGTTGAAGAAGGGGGTATGTCGTCCACCTTCCTCTTTGGTCAGCACATAAACCTCCCCTTTGAATCTCTTGTGTGGGGTGATGCTGCCCGGTTTGGCTACTACCATCCCTCGCTCCAGTTCCTCTTTCTCTACTCCCCGCAACAATAAACCCACATTATCGCCGGCCTGAGCCTCATCCAACAGCTTACGGAACATCTCCACTCCGGTAACGACTGTCTTCCTGGTCGGCTTAACCCCAACTACCTCTACATCATCCCCAACTTTTATTCTTCCTCTCTCGACCCTGCCGGTTCCAACGGTTCCTCTGCCTGTAATACTGAACACATCCTCCACAGGCATAAGGAATGGTTTATCTACATCCCGCACGGGGGTGGGTATGTAGGTGTCTACAGCCTCCATCAGTTCATGGATTACCCCACACTTCGGACAATCTTCCTTGCCACACCCACAGGCCAGGATTTCAGTAGCTGAGCCTTTCAGCACTGGCACCTCGTCACCTGGAAATTCGTACTCACTGAGCAGTTCCCTGACTTCCAACTCCACCAGGTCTAATAACTCTGGGTCGTCTACCTGGTCGGTCTTATTCAGGAAAACCACGATAGCCGGCACTGCCACCTGCCGCCCTAATAGGATATGTTCCCTGGTTTGTGGCATAGGTCCGTCGGCGGCGGAAACCACCAAAATGGCCCCATCCATCTGAGCGGCCCCAGTGATCATGTTCTTTATGTAATCCCGGTGGCCAGGACAGTCGATATGGGCATAATGCCTGTTTTCAGTCTCATACTCTCCATGGAAAAGCTGAATAGTAAGCCCTCTGGTCTTCTCCTCTGGCGCTTTGTCTATCTGATCATAGGCTATATAATCAGCCCCTCCTTTTTTGGACAGCACCAACGATATCGCCGAAGTTAACGTGGTCTTACCATGATCTACATGGCCTATCGTCCCAATATTAACATGGGGTTTGGTCCGTTCAAACTTCTCTTTAGCCATTTTGGGTCACTCCCTCCTTTTTTGACTGATATCTCTGTTCTTTAATTGATTTCCAACAGGAATCCCCGTTTGTAATGCTCTCTTGAACTGAGGACTCCGACCAACCATTAGAGATTTTGCAAAATTTGACTGCTATATTTAATCTGGAGCCCATGACCGGATTCGGACCGGTGACCTCGTCCTTACCAAGGACGCGCTCTACCGCCTGAGCTACATGGGCACTGGAGCGGGAAACGGGGTTCGAACCCGCGACCCTCAGCTTGGAAGGCTGATGCTCTACCAACTGAGCTACTCCCGCCTCTCCCACAACTCTGTTTACCGCTTCTTCAGATCGACAGCTACTGAGCAAATTTGGAAACTGCACGCCCTCCAGAATGGTGGAGGGGGGAGGATTTGAACCTCCGAAGGCGTCGCCAACAGATTTACAGTCTGCCCCCTTTGGCCACTCGGGAACCCCTCCGCAGAGCCGATGGAGGGATTCGAACCCCCGACTTGCTCATTACAAGTGAGCCGCTCTGGCCAACTGAGCTACATCGGCTAAATTCGCAAACTCCTAATATAAATATCCATTCCCTATTTGTCAAGGAAAAAATTAAAAAATCTACGATTTTTTTTTGCTCCCCGTCCACCTCCACACCACACCACCCGGACGGTCCTCCACTGCAATCGCCAGTCTGTTCAGACCATCCCGAATCTTGTCGGCTAATGCCCATTGCTTATCCCGGCGCAATTCTTCTCTCAATTTCACCAACAGGCTCACTAATCCATCTGTACGGTCTTCTGATCTATCCATCTCCCCGGTTTCTAACTGCAAACCCAGCACTCCAGCGATCTTCTCTGTCTTCTCCTTTGCCTTTTTTAACAGTGTCTGCCGGGGAACGGAAGGCTCCATCTGGGCAACAACATTTGCCTGCTTGGCTAAATCAAATAGCTGGCTAAGGGCTAAAGCAGTATTGAAGTCGTCATCCATCGCCTGTTGGAATTTTCGTTCGGCGGTATCTACCCCCACTAACAACTGCTTTTCTTGATCCGGCAATTTACTCTCGTTTATTGCCACATCCACTTCTGTTACCCCCGAAGCTATAACAATGTTAACCAGTGCATTTTGTAGTCTCTCCAATCCTTTGGCAGCAGAGGAAATGGCTTCATCACTGAAATCCAAAGGGCTGCGGTAATGGCTGCTGAGAATGAAGAATCGCAAGGCCATAGGAGGATAAGTCTTAAACAAATCCTTGAGACTGACAAAATTCCCCAAGGATTTGTGCATTTCGCTGTCGCCTATCATCACCATCCCATTGTGTAACCAATATTTTGCGAAGGGCTTTCCCGTGGCTGCCTCACTTTGAGCGATTTCGCACTCATGGTGAGGAAATATATTCTCCACCCCACCCCCATGGATATCAAAACTCTCTCCCAAATACTTCATAGCCATAGCAGAGCATTCAATATGCCAGCCAGGATAACCCCATCCCCAGGGACTGGTCCAGCGCATAATATGTCCCGGCTGGGCCCGTTTCCAGAGGGCGAAATCAGCCGGGTGCCGCTTCTCTGGATTGGACTCTATCCTTGTACCTTCTCTTAATTTTTCAATCCGTCG
>DAOVDP010000022.1 GCA_030669445.1 Candidatus Latescibacterota bacterium
GAAGACTCCACTGCTGAAGCAATGGGAATAGAGCCTGGCGACTGGATAATTTCCATTGAGGGTGAAAAGGTGGAAAATTGGGCTCAGGTTCAAAAGGCAATAGTCTTAAACAGAAGCAAGACATTTCACCTCCAATTGAGAAGAGACGATGAAGTAAAGACGCTTGAGGTGACCCTCCAGCCAGAGGAGAAGATTTTGGGCATCTCACCGTTTCTTGAGCCTGTGGTGGGGAACGTGCAGAGAGGAAGTCCAGCACAGAAAGCAGGCATCTGTCCAGGAGATGTGATTACCGTTATAAACGGTAAACAAGTTACCCAGTGGGAGGATGCAGTTGAGGAGATATACTCACATCCTGGAGATACCATAGCATTGGAATGGAGACGCAATGATGAAGATCACAAGGCTGCTATCATAACCCAGGTGAAGAGACAGCCCGATGCCCAAAATCAGGTGATAGAGTACGGGGTAATCGGTATAAGTCCAAAATTCGCTTCGAAAAGGATCGGGCCAATACAGGCAATCTACTACGGGGCTCAGCAGACCTGGGAAAGGACCTATCTGATACTTAAGGTTATCCAGGGGTTAATTTGGGGGCAGATTTCCCCGCGCCTTTTGGGTGGTCCCATCCTCATCGCTCAAATGGCTGGTGAAACCGCGCATTGGGGATGGAAAAACCTGTTCGGTTTCGCTGCCTTTTTGAGCATCAACTTGGGACTGATTAATCTCATTCCTATCCCCATCGTCGACGGAGGGGTAATTCTATTTCTACTGGTCGAAGGTGTTATCAGAAGACCTATTCCCAGGAAGCTAAAACTGGCGACGACTAAGATTGGACTGGCAATTATCGTTTTGGTAATGGTTTATGTAACTTTCAACGACGTTGTTCGCTGGTTGCACTAAGGAACTGGCAAATGGGACAGACCTTAATGATTATTAAACCCAATGCTGTGGCCAAGGCAGAAGAGATCATAGGAAGGGTTAAGCAGGAAGGTTTTACAGTTCGCCAGACCAAAACCCTCTCTCTTACATCCCAAGAAGCAGAGGAATTCTACGCAGTGCATAAGGACAAACCGTTTTTCGCCGACCTGGTGCGATTTATGAAGTCAGGACAAATCGTAGTAGCACTGTTAGAAAGAGAAGATGTAGTAAGCTATTTGAGAAAAATAGTCGGGGCAACCGACCCCAGTGAAGCTGCAGAAGGCACGCTAAGAGAGATTTATGGTACGAGCAAGACTCAGAATGCTGTTCACGCATCAGATTCACTGGCTAACGCCAAGAAAGAGATAGAATTCTTCTTTAATAACTCCTAAATTTGAGGGATAATTAGAGACACTAACTTCCTGGAGCCTCTGGGAGGGAAGATGGCTTACATATCAGAAAAAAGGGAACTAACCCCAGAAATTAAGCAGTTAGTATTAAGTGCACCGGAGATTGCTCAAAAGGTCAAGCCTGGACAATTTGTTATCGTGCGTTGCGGTGAGAAAGGCGAGCGCATTCCCCTCACTGTGGTGGAACAGGATGAAGAAAAGGGCACATTGAGCATCATTCTGCAGGATGTGGGCAATTCCACCAAGAAACTGGGCAACTTGGAGAAAGGAGAAGAGATTACGGATATCGCTGGTCCTCTGGGCAATCCCAGCGAGGTGACGAATTTTGGGACAGTGGTGTGTATCGGCGGCGGTGTGGGTACTGCGATGGTTTACCCAGTGGCTAAGGCATTGAAGAGCGCTGGCAACCGATTGGTCTCCATTATCGGCGCCAAAAACAGCCAACTGCTCATCCTGGAGGAGCAGATGAGGAAAACCAGCGACCGGCTGCTGGTAACCACCGATGATGGTTCCTATGGAATGCATGGATTCGTCACCGACGCCTTAGAGAAATTGATGGCTGATGGATTGAACATAGACCGAGTAGTGGCTGTTGGTCCGGTGGCTATGATGAGTGCTGTCTGTCGCATTACCGAGAAACAAGACATCCAGACTATTGTCAGCTTGAATCCCATTATGGTGGATGGCACTGGAATGTGCGGCGCTTGCCGGGTTACCGTAGCCGGAGAAACCAAATTCGCCTGTATCGACGGTCCTGAATTCGATGGCCATCAGGTGGACTTTGAGGAATTGCTGCGAAGACAACGGATGTATCTGCAAGAAGAGAAGATAGCCCTGGAAAAAGAGAACTCAGATAACTAGTACATCGTTTCCAAAATAACGTTCATCAAATTTGTCATTGCGAGGAACGAAGTGACGAAGCAATCCTGTTTATTTTTGGGGAGTTAGAGATTGCTTCGCTTCGCTCGCAATGACAATGCTATTGTTATGTTATTTAGGAATCGCTCTACTAGGCCTTGAGTTTCCTGGCACCGTTACACCGTTCAATTGGACAAAAAAAACCTGTAGCCTTAAGTTTTTATTTCCGCACAAAATAGAATCATCGGCCACCTTTTGGACTTGACAATTTTCCAAATTTGTATATTTTTACCTGAAATAGCAAAACGGTCTTAGTGATTTAACTTGCCGTTTATTTTAGTTTTAAGGAGTGACTTTGATTAAAGACAGCGGCATACCTGCAGCCAGGGAACCGATGTCCAAACAGAATGCCAAGCTGAGGGCGAAGAATTTCGATGAGGTGGCCTTAGGCTATTCTGCCCACCAGGCGACCAAAGAAGCAAGCCGCTGTCTCCAATGTAAGAAGCCGCCCTGTATCTCTGGCTGCCCAGTGAATGTGGATATTCCTGGATTTATAAAACTCATCACAGAGGGAGATTTTGAAAGGGCGTTTTACAAGGTTAGAGAAACTAATAGCTTGCCCGCTATTTGCGGCCGGGTATGTCCCCAAGAGAGCCAATGTGAGAAGTTGTGCGTGCTGGGGAAACGGGAAGAGCCGGTGGCAATCGGACGATTAGAGCGATTTGTCGCCGATTATGTCTTAAAGAAGGGAACGATTAAAGTAGATAAGGCTGCCGAGTCCAATGGCCAGAGAGTGGCGGTAGTGGGTTCTGGGCCAGCGGGATTAACAGCGGCTTGGGACTTGGCGAAAAGGGGGTACAAGGTCACTATCTTTGAGGGCCTTCATAAACCTGGCGGGGTTTTAGTCTACGGTATTCCAGAGTTTCGCCTCCCCAAGGCAATTGTTCAGCAAGAGATCGATTCTATCAGCAGGCTGGGCATTCAGATAAAGACCAATATGGTAATCGGGAAGGTGAACACTGTTGACGAACTCCTCCAGAGTGGGTTTGATGCTGTTTTCATAGGAAGCGGGGCCGGATTGCCTCGCTTTATGCATATTCCCGGGGAAAATCTCAACGGCGTCTATTCTGCTAACGAATATCTAACCCGCACTAATTTGATGAGGGCCTATCTTTTCCCAGAATATGACACCCCGATCAAATCTGGACTTAGAGTGGCAGTTATCGGGGGGGGCAATGTGGCGATGGACTCAGCCAGAACTGCCTTGAGGTTGGGCGCTGAGAAGGTATTTAATATCTACCGACGCTCAAGGACAGAGATGCCTGCCCGGGCCGAAGAGATAGAAAACGCCCAAGAAGAGAACGTTGAGTTCATATTTTTAAGTACTCCGGTCAGGATTATCGGCGATGAGGAAGGTTGGGTGAAGGCGATAGAATGCGTACAAATGGAGCTTGGTAAACCAGATAAATCGGGCAGAAGGCGCCCCCTACCTCTGCTACGCTCAGAATACACCATCGAAGTTGATACTGTAATAGTAGCCATCGGCACAGATGTCAACCCTATCATCCCCTCTACCACCCCAGACCTGAACAGAAACCAGCGGGGTTACATTATCGCCTCCGAAGCAACTGGACAGACAAGCAAACAGGGAGTATTCGCCGGTGGAGACATCGTAACCGGCTCTGCTACAGTAATCTCAGCTATGGGAGCAGGGAGAAAAGCAGCCTTAGCCATACACAAATACCTCTTTGATCAGCGGCGTAAGCGAAGATGAAAATATATTCAAAAGAACTCTCTGAAGGGGTTAATCGATTCAATTTCAACAACTCTGCCTCTGAATTGAATCTGGAAGAGACAGAGATCATCTACCTGACCCCGATTTTCACCCAACTGCAGATAGTAAAGGATTCAGAAACCTTTTTCCTCACTGGCACCGTCTCCACCACGGTGAGGATGAAATGTGCCCGCTGCCTGGAATCCTTCCAGACAGACTTACAGTCGGGATTCGAGTTGATATTCTGCACAAGGGCTGTAATAGGAAAAAAACCCGAGATTGAGCTGTCCAAAGAAGATCTAATAACCTTCGAATATAAGGGGGAGGTTATCGATCTGCACGAGCGAGTGAGGGAAACTCTTCTATTGGCTATTCCGATAAAACCTCTTTGTTCAGAAGAGTGCAAAGGCTTATGTCCGACATGCGGACAGGACCTGAATAAAGGAGAGTGTGGCTGTTGTCAGAAGGTTTTCTCCTCCAAGTTCTCTGAACTTCGCAGCTTGAGCTTCGATTAACTAAAAAACCAACCTATTAGAAGGGAGTTTAAAATTGGCACTTCCCAAGAGAAAAGTATCAAAATCCAGAAGAGATAAGAAGAGAAGCCATTGGAAACTGACAGCTCCGAATGTAGTGAGCTGCCCTCATTGCAGCCAACCTAAATTGCCTCATAGAGTATGTCCCAACTGCGGTTACTACAAAGAACAGGAAGTGATTGCAATTAAGGAAGGTTAACCTCCATTGATTGAGAGATTTCGGGAGAAGGAATGAGAATCGCTTTAGATGCAATGGGGGGAGATAACGCCCCTAATATCCTGATAGAGGCGGCTGTTCAGGTACTCCAAAGCAATAGAGACAATCTGGAGATCCTGTTGGTAGGAGACAAGGATCTTCTGGAGGGCAGGCTTCCTTCAAAACGGCCGCCTGGTCTCTCCGTTATCCATGCCCCGGAAAAAGTGGAGATGCACGACTCCCCTACCTCGGTATTAAGAAGAAAAAAAAACTCCTCTATAGCTGTAGCCACTCGCCTTCAGAAACAAGGGGAGGTGGACGCCTTTATCAGTGCTGGAAATACAGGGGCAGTGGTGGTCTCTTCACTATTAACCCTGGGGGCAATAGAGGAAGTAAGTCGGCCTGCCATAGCCTCGCCATTTCCCAGCAAAACTGGCATCTGTACAGTTTTAGACGCCGGGGCCAATGCTGACTGTAAGGCAGAAAACCTGTTACAGTTCGGGATCATGGGCAGTCTCTATGTGAATCACATCTTTGAAATTGAAAAACCTAAAGTTGGACTGCTGAGTATAGGAGAAGAAAGCTCCAAAGGTAATAATCTCACCCTTGAAACCCACCGACTGCTCTCTGAGTCTAACCTCAATTTCATCGGAAATATCGAAGGGGGAGATGTGCTCAAAGGTACGGTAGATGTAGTTGTATGCGATGGTTTTGTCGGCAATGTCATCTTGAAGTTTACGGAGAGCATCTTCGATATGGTCTCTTCTACCATAGATACAAGCACTAGAGCCAATCCATTTGGCAGAATAGGCACTTACTTTCTTAAATCAGCCTTTACTAAATTAAAGCAGGAATTGAACTACGAGGAATACGGCGGTGCCCCTCTGTTAGGGGTGCAGGGAGTCACTATTATTTGCCATGGAAGTTCTTCGATCAAGGCTATTAGAAACGCGATAAAAGTCGCTCGAAGATTGGTGCAAGACCGAATCAATGAGTGCATCAAGAACCAGCTAAAAGAAGAGACCAGTTCTGCCACAAAAACACCAAGACACTAAGATTAAAATAACAAATCCTTTGATTCCATTAGATTTCTTTGTGACTTTGTGCCTTTGTAGCAAAGTCGTTATGTTGCCTTTAAGGGGAAACAAATGCCTGAAGAAAACCATCTTAGGAGAGCACAGATTGTAGGTACTGGGTCGGCAGTCCCCGAAAAGATCCTGACGAACTTTGACTTAGAGAAGCTAGTGGATACCTCCGATGAGTGGATCAGAGTGAGGACCGGGATTGAGCGGAGACACATTGCCGACGAGAAGACCACCAGTGCAACGATGGCTTTCGAAGCTGCCCAGAAGGCACTGAAAGATGCAGGGATAAAACCAAAGGCAATTGACCACATCTTAATAGCCACTGTCACTCCAGATATGCCCTTTCCCGCTACTGGTTGTATTGTGCAAGAGAGATTAGGAGCCACAAAGGCTGCCGCTATGGACCTCAACGCTGGTTGTTCCGGGTTTATCTATGCCCTTTCCTTAGCGGATGCATTAATTCGCTCTGGCAATGGAGAAAATATTCTGGCCATAGGAGTTGAAACCTTATCTAAGATCACCGATTGGACTGACAGAAATACCTGTGTCTTGTTTGGGGACGGAGCGGGAGCTGCCGTCGTGACCCCCACTGAAGAAAAAGAGAAGGGGTTGATCGCCACGTATACCAAAAGTGACGGCTCCATGGGAAAACTCTTGATGCTGCCGGGAGGTGGTTCCCAAAATCCTACTTCGCTTCATACCGTGGAACAGAGGATGCACTTCGTAAAGATGAACGGACATGACCTGTTCCGTCCGGCTATCCTCTCTATGGTCGAAGCGGCAGTATCTGTGCTTGAGAAGGCAGACCTAAATTCTGAACAGATCGATTTACTCATCCCCCATCAGGCCAACCTGCGCATCATCGATGCAGTGGCCAAAAAGCTTAAACTCCCCCGGGAAAAAGTCTATGTTAACCTGGATGAGTACGGCAACACATCTGCTGCCTCCATTCCTATTGCCCTGGATGAGGCTAAGCGGAAGGGTGTTCTTAAAACCGACGATCTGGTGTTGATGGTGGCCTTTGGGGCTGGCCTCACCTGGGGAGCAGCTCTGCTGAGAGTTTAGAAGACCTATGGGAAAAACAGCCTTTGTGTTCCCTGGACAGGGTTCCCAATATGTAGGAATGGGGAAACAACTCTACCAGAGTTTCCGGTCAGCTCGCAGGGTATATGATCAGGCAAGCGGTCTGCTTGGATTTGACCTGAAAGATGTCTGTTTCCAAGGTCCGGAAGAGAGGCTAAAAGAGACCAGATTCACCCAACCGGCGGTATTTGTGACCAGCACTGCCCTCTGTTCCATCCTGGAAAACAGAGAGATTGCTCCTCAGTTTGTTGCCGGACACAGCCTGGGTGAGTACTCGGCATTGGTCAAAGCAGGGGTAATAGAATTCTCTGATGCTCTTAAAGCGGTGAAGATTCGTGCCGAGCTGATGCAGCAGGTAGAAGAAGAAAGCCCCGGGAGAATGGCAGCGATTATAGGACTATCTGCCGATAAGGTAACTGAGATTTGTAAACTGGCAAGCTCTTTGGGATTGGTTGTGCCAGCGAATTTTAATTCCCCTGAGCAGATTGTCATCTCCGGGGCGGCCTCGACAGTGAGGGAAGCAATGAAGTTAGCCCAACAGAGAGGGGCTCGAAAAGTAGTTGAACTACAGGTAAGAGGGGCTTTTCATACTCGTTTTATGGAGACTGTGGCTGCCAGACTGGAAGAGGTGCTTGCTGCCTTCTCTTTGAAAAAAGCAGAAGTTCCTATCGTCTGCAATGTGTCCGCCGAGGAGACAACTGATGCAGAGCAGATCCGTAGGCTGTTAGTGAAACAACTCACGCATCCCGTCAAATGGACCCGGTCGATGCAGAGGATGGTTGCCCTGGGGGTTGACAGAATGGTGGAGGTGGGACCAGGCAGGGTTCTCTGCGGACTGATGCGAAGAATAGACCGTACAGTAGAAGTCCTAAGCGCTGAACAGATTGTTAGAGGTGAAGCTTAAACCGAAATCCGAGGGAACAGAAGAGAGGATGCAAGGGCTACAGAATAAGATTGCGATAGTGACCGGAGCAGGTCAGGGTATTGGTCAAACAATAGCCATGCGACTGGCCCAAGAAGGGGCTGAGGTGATAGTCACTGACATCAACCTACAGGGCGTTGAGCAGACGGCTTTTCAGATAAGGCAGATGGACAGGAAAAGTTTGGCCCTAAAGGTGGATGTAGCCAACTTCGAAGATGTACAGGCTATGGTGCAAAAGAGCACCGAGGAATTCGGCCGGGTTGACATCTTGGTTAACAACGCCGGGGTGACCAAAGACAACCTTCTGGTGAGGATGACCCAGCAGCAGTGGGATTGGGTGATATCTGTTAACCTCAAGGGCACTTTTAATTGTACCAAAGCAGTTGCTTCCCATATGATGCGAAACAGATACGGGAGGATCATTAACATAGCTTCGGTAATCGGTCTTGTAGGTAACGCCGGGCAAGCCAATTATGCTGCTTCAAAAGCTGGGATTATAGGTCTAACTAAATCTGTTGCCAAAGAATTGGGCTCCAGAGGGATAACCGTCAATGCCGTGGCCCCTGGATATATCCAAACAGAAATGACTGAGCGACTCCCGGAACAAGCTAAAGAGACTCTCCTGAAAACGATTCCTTTGCGACGGCCGGGTTTACCTCAAGATGTGGCAGGAGTGATTCTCTTCCTGGCATCTGATTATGCGTCTTATATAACTGGACAAGTAATTAACATCGACGGAGGAATGGTTATGTGACAGATAAATTAGCAATTAGCAATGAGCGATTGGCAGCGACTAAACAAGAATAGGAGGTAATGCAAATGGGTATTGAAAACAGAGTAAAGGATTTGATAGTGGAACAATTAGGAGTTAACCCAGAGCAAGTGACACTTGAGGCTGCTTTTGTAGATGATTTAGGGGCTGATTCCTTGGATACGGTGGAATTGGTAATGGCCTTTGAGGAGGAATTCGACATCGAAATCCCAGACGAAGAGGCTGAGAAACTGTTAACCGTTGGAAATGCTGTAGAATATCTCAAAGCACATCAGAAAGAGAGTGGAGAATCTAAATGAGAAAGGTGGCCATCACTGGCCTTGGTGTGCTTGCTCCTAATGGTTCTACCATCAGCACATTCTGGGATTCCCTCTCCAAAGGAAAAAGCGGAATAACCAAGATAACCAGATTTGACGCTTCAAAATATCCTTCCCAGATTGCTGGGGAAGTCAAAGGATTCGATCCGATTACCAGTTTAGGCAAGAGGGAGGCCAAGCGGATGGACCTGTTCACGCAATATGCGGTCCATACCGCTTTAGCGGCAGTGGCAGATGCTGATCTGAATATTGACCATTACGCGGAGAGAGTGGGGGTAATCTATGGCTCCGGTATAGGTGGAACCACCACCTTTGAGAAGCAGCATGCCAACTTGCTTCAAAAGGGACCTCGAGGCGTAAGTCCGTTTTTTGTCCCGATGCAGATCATTGATATGTCTGCCGGAATGATCTCCATTGTCCTGGGGGCAAAGGGACCCAATTACTCCACTGTTTCTGCTTGTGCCTCCGGTGCTCATGCTATTGGTACTGCCTTCCGGATGATACAGCACGGCGATGCCGATGTGATGGTAACCGGCGGTGCTGAAGCTTCTGTAACCCCCATGTCTCTGGGGGGATTTTGTGCTATGAAAGCCTTATCGCTAAGAAACGACGCGCCGATCAAAGCAAGTCGCCCCTTTGACGCCCAGAGAGATGGTTTTGTCCTGGCTGAGGGAGCGGGAACCTTGATTTTGGAGGAGCTGAATCATGCCCAATCCAGAAGGGCCAGAATCTACGCTGAGGTTGTGGGGGTCGGCTTCACCGCCGATGCCTACCACATGACTGCTCCGGCATCGGATGGAGAAGGAGAAGCCAGAGCAGTGAAAGTAGCCCTCAAAGATGCCGACCTTCAACCTTGGGATGTCGACTATATAAACGCCCATGGTACCTCCACAAAATTGAATGATAGGACTGAAACCATGGCGATCAAATCGGTATTCGGTGAGCACGCCGATGAAGTCGCCATCAGTTCAACCAAGTCTATGACCGGTCACACGCTGGGCGCCGCTGGGGCGATTGAATTGATAGCCACTGTTCTGGCTATGCAAAATGCTACCGTGCCACCAACCATCAACTATCAATACCCAGATTCAGAGTGCGATCTGGACTATACCCCCAACCGAGCTATAAAACTGGATATAAATGTTGCACTGTCCAATTCATTTGGTTTTGGTGGACACAACGCGGTGATAGCCGTCAGAAAATCCTATAGTCAGCAGTAAAGGACAAAAGAGAGAAACGGGGCGGAACAGGTCCCCCGTCTCCGCTGTTTCCCTTCTGGCGAGGATTCAAATGAGGTACACAACAAAAGACAAAAGCTCAGGGAACAGGTCCTTCTCTTCTTTTGTCCTTTATTTTTTGAAAAACAGAATACTTTACTCTTTTCGTAGACCGTCTGGGGGAAAACTTCTGCAATTGCAGGAGAAAATCGGCTATCGGTTCAAGAAGGTTGGACTACTGGGAACGGCGTTAAAGCACCGCTCTTATACCCATGCTTCGGGTGAAAAAGCGACAGAATCTAACGAACGGCTGGAATTCCTGGGAGATGCGGTGCTCGGGGTAGTCGTGGGAGAATATCTTTATCAAAGGTTCCCTCATCAGAGAGAAGGAGAACTCAGTCAGCTTAAATCCCATTTGGTCAGCAAGGCAGTTTTAAGTGAGAGAGCGGATGAGATCGGTCTGGATGGCTATCTGTTTCTTTCAGGACCAGAGGTACTCTCCAACAATGAGGGACGGGCCTCGATCATCACCGATGCCTTTGAGGCCCTAATAGGGGCTATTTATTTAGATGGCGGATTGGATGCTGCCCGCCGATTTCTGAGACGCCACCTGCTCCTCGCTCCAGGTAGACTTATCCCACCCAAAAGACATCCCAACTTCAAGAGTATGTTACTTGAATACAGCCAGGCTAAGGGTAAGGGTTCCCCTCACTATGTCCTAAAGTCCCAGGAAGGTCCTGACCATCAAAAGCTCTTCACTGTTGAAGTCTTTGTGCAGGAACAGAGTCTGGGCAAGGGAAAAGGGCGCAGTAAAAAAGAAGCAGAACAGGCCGCCGCCAAAAAGGCTTTGGAGAAACTGAAACTATTAGAAAAAGAGCCATATTCCGGCACAAAGATACCAAGATTGATCCGTTCGTAAAAAGTCCCCGCTGTTGATTTTCAACGCAAAGACGCCAAGACGCAAAGAAAGAAGATATTCTTTAATAATCATATAATTATCTGTCTTGTTTTCTCTCTGCGACTTTGCGTCTCTGCGTTAGATTTTAGACTTTTTACGAGTCAATCAAGATTAAATTGTAAATATTCCCTTTGGGTCTTTGTGTCCTGGTGGCGGGACTGTTATTTAAAGATCCAAGCTTTGGCTTAAGAAGGAGGTAGGATGGATTATCTACTCACTGAAGATCAAACAGTAATTAGAGATACCTGTAGGCAGATTGCTCAGGATAAGATAAAACCGGTGCGTGCTCATTACGATGAGACCGGGGAGTTTCCCTGGGAGATAGTGAAGGTCCTGGTCCAGGCAGGGGTCTTTGGACTCCATATCCCGGAGGCCTACGGAGGCTTTGGAGGTGGCGTTCTGGAGATGGCTATTGCCGCCGAGGAGCTCAGCCGAGCCTGTGGAGGTATCGCCCTGTGCTTTGCTGCTTCAAGTCTGGGTTCTTTTCCCATTTTGCTTTTTGGCACTGAAGAACAGAAACAGAGGTATATTCCACCTCTGGCAGCCGGAGAAAAACTGGCCGCCTTTGCCCTCACCGAGGCCGGTGCAGGTTCAGATGCCTCTGCCATACAGACCACCGCAACAAAAGATGGCGATTTCTATGTGCTGAACGGGACAAAACAGTGGATCACTAACGGCGGCGAGGCAGAGATATACACGGT
>DAOVDP010000173.1 GCA_030669445.1 Candidatus Latescibacterota bacterium
CGAAGTGACGAAGCAATCCTTTGTATTTTCAGGGAGTTAGAGATTGCTTCGCTTCGCTCGCAATGACAATGCTATTGTTATGTTATTTGGGAATCGCTCTACTAGTGCCGTAACTCAGGAGAGTTATGTGTCTCTGAAGTATACCGCGGCCGGTATTCCAAGAAAGAATTTTGGACAGAACTTCTTAGTGAATGGAGAGGTTGTCCACCGGATTTTGGAAGCTGCCCAGATACAGTGCTATGAGTCGGTGCTGGAGATCGGGCCAGGAGAAGGTGCCCTGACCGGGGAACTGTTAGAACTGGCCGGAAAGTTAATGGCGGTGGAAATCGACGAGGCGCTGCTTAATAAACTACAGGAAAAATTCGCTAACTTTCAAAATTTGAAACTCATAAGGGAAGATATCTTACAGATTTCCTTCTCAGAACTTGCCCGCTGGGCAAGCTCCCCCAAATTAGTGGTGGTGGCCAACCTTCCTTACTACATCACCAGTCAAGTACTGCTAAAACTCCTTGATAACCGGATGTTTATCGATAGGGCGATTTTAATGGTTCAAAGGGAGGTAGGCCGCAGAATAACAGCAGCTCCAGGCAGTAAAAACTACGGTATGCTTTCGATAATGGTACAACTGCGGACTGAACCCTGTCTCCTTTTTGACATCCCCCCAGAGTGCTTCCGGCCGAAACCACAAGTTCACTCCAGTCTTCTCCGCCTTGCCTTTCATGACTCACCGTCTGTTGCGATAAAAAATGAGAAAATCTTCTACAGCACAGTAAAAGCAGCGTTTAGCATGAGAAGGAAGATGCTCAAGAATTCCCTTAGCTCCCTGGCAGGTCTGACTGTTGATGACCTACACACTGTCGGCGCAAAGACCGGGATTGATCTGTGCCGTCGGGCAGAGACCTTGAGCTTAGAAGAATTCGCTTCCTTAAGCAATACAGTAGCCACCCTTCTTTCCCTTAAAACAGTTACCGCAAAACAGTCGAGATGAAAAGATTACCTCTTTTGATAGCGTCGTTTTTCGCCTCTATGATCTTCAGCCACCCTTGCTTGGGAGAAGGAACGAATTACAACTTCAACTTTTCTCAGATGGGCAAGACCTACAATTGGAATCATTCTTTGGGCTTCAAAAAATCAATTGGCGAGCGTCTGGACATATCCGCCTCCAGTCAACTCCGGTCTAAACTGACAAAATCCACCCGGCAGCAAGATCGATGGCAAGACGGCAGCAAAGCCCAATTCTCCCTCAGCTACCCTTACTCGGAGAAGATAACCTTAAGCGTAAGTTCCTCAGCAAACAAAAGTTCTGATAATCTATATTCAAAAGTGCTCACCAGAAATATTCGTGCAGCTTTATCTTATAAGCCGTTCCGTTCTCTTTCTCTCTCCCAGTCTCTGGGCCAGGCATTCGACCGCCGAGGAGGACATAGTGGAGACTCGGGGCTGAGCTATAATCTCGGCGTAAACGCTACTCCCAGACTTCCTGAGAGCCTGAATCTCTCCTTCCATTTTGGAACATCGGGCAATACTCTGAAGAGGAAGAATCTGAACAACAATCTGAGCACTTCCTTGAGCTACCGCCCTAATTCTACCTTGGAAACTACGCTGAGTCTGTCCCAGAGTCGTAATGAACAGGGTTACTATACTGCTGTGGAGGGGAAAGATACATTGTTCGTGAGGCGAAGCCAGAGCAACAGCGTCAGGGCTAACCTCAATTTGAAACCCAAAGCAGATCTTAGCATAGGATGTCAGATGGGATATTCGTACAGTCAGGTGAGAGATCCGGCCAGCCGCATAGAAAAGAATCCCAAGTGGGGAACCGAGAACGAGGGGATTAAGTTTAACTTCGCTTCTGACATATCTGCTAAGCTCTTCGGAGCCGATCTCAAGTCTGGGGTGAGCTTTCAGAAGAGTAACAGCGACTACAGAAGATTCAGTCTGGACAGAAAAACCAGTAGTCTGTCGTTGAAATCCTCCCTGGGATTTGATGTCACTCAAGAGGCCTCGCTTTCTTTCTCCGGCCTAGTGGCCAAATACAGCACAGACACACCAGACGAACAGGAGAACAGCGACCGGGACGATTTCAAAAGCAGCTTCAAGATAGGTTACCATCACCAACTTAGGGATGATCTCAAACTGAGTGCTTCTGTCAGCGCGGATCAAAACCACACAGTGAACCTCTGCAGCGAAAGATCGGCCAACAATCATTGGACAAAGAGATATTCCCTCAATCCTCGTATAGAGTATCAACCTTCCAAACGGCTGCGACTGTCCCAGAATTATACGCTCTCGGCAAACTACACTGAATACGACACATTATTAACTCCCGATGATCCCAAAAGCAATATCTCCCGTATGCTCTCTGCCAGTAATTCTGTTAACTTTAAATTGACTGCTGCCTTGAATCTGAATGCAACCTACCGGATCCAGGCTCGTGACTACGGGAAACTCTACTCAGATAAGGGGCAGGCGGTGGCAGAAGACAGCCGGAACCATTCCCTCACCTTTTCATTATCGTATCACAGAGGAGAAATTTCACTGTCACCCAGATATACCTGGAACAGCAACAAAGCCTGGAAACACAGAGAAACCAGGGAACTATTTCAGGAGAGTACTTCCAAAAGCTCTACTCTGAATGTTGCCTGGGGGCAGCTCAGTGTGGTGGGCGTCAGATCAGTAAGAGAGAGCAAAGGCCGAAAGCGCTATGTTAATGATAACATAAGTGTTAGATATAGCCGTGCATTTTAAGAAATCTTCTGTCTTCTCTCATAACAGTTCAGCCACAAAGGTACCAAGCCACTAAGATTAAGTAACAGTTTTAATTTGGCTTCCTTTGTGTATTTTGGGTAGGATAGT
>DAOVDP010000131.1 GCA_030669445.1 Candidatus Latescibacterota bacterium
CGGCATCCACCAATGAGGTAGACGGCATAAGGGGCGTATCGAGTTCTGGGATAAGTTTCCAACAATTTCTGAGCTGCCTGGATTGCCCCTTCATATTCACCCAGTTTGTAGAGGGTTTTGGCTACCATAAGCTGTGCTGTGGAGGATCGTTGGTTAGAAGAGAATTGCAGAATTTCCTGGAAATCATCCAGTGCAGCCTGGAAATCGCCTATTCTATAGTTTTCTACTCCTTGGACAAAGAGAGTCTCTGCCCGGGGGGTAAGGACCTCACCACAACAATAGGCAGCATAAGAAATTAGCATAATAGCCGCAAAAACAGTCAGCGATAGCTTAGATAATCTGTATTCCTTCATCTTTACACCAGTTTTTTCTTTGGCTGCAGCATCTTTTTGCCTACTATGCAAAGCTCAGTATACCCACTTTTCAACAAAGATCTTTCCAAAATAGCAGGCATTGTGATGTCAAGTAGCTTCATTACAACCCCATTAATGCTAAACGGATCGATGCCCGTTATTTCTACCGATAGAAATCCATTCTTAATTAACAGTGCTTTCAGACTACGATAAGTATACGACTTTTCATAACCATGCTGCCACAAACCAAAGTGAATCAATTGGTACAGCTTCCACAGCGAAAACCTCGCCGGCACAAAGGTGATCAAGTACCCCTCCCTCTTCAAAATCCTCTTCATCTCTTTCAGAAAGGGGGTTTCGTCTTTGAAGTGTTCCATTAATCCAGCGCTGAAAACAAGGTCAAAGCTATCCTGGGAGAAGGGGGTATTTCTACAATCGGCTACAATGGTCTCGGAAATCTCCCTCCTCACCAAGTTCACAGCAACAGGGCTGTTATCCAGGGCATAACATCTCACATCCCCTCTTTTCCTCCTCAATAATCTGATATTAGAACCATAACCACATCCTACTTCAATGATTTGCTTTTCCGATAACACTATTTTGTCCAAATAAGCATTTATTATCTTGTCCCTCTGGAGAACAAGCCATCTCTCTGCCTTAGACAGTGAATATCTTTTCCAATACTGATTCCATTTTACCATATTCTGCTAAAAATCCTTTAAAAGAGCCTATCAGAGGAATCTGGATTTTCTTGCTCCAGTAGAACCCCTGGTTGGCGTGATGCCTTTCTGTCTTCCACCGTTTGAGCTGCAAACAGGACTCCCCCGATAAGGCTGACGGCAATACCTACAGCGTAAATCATTAATGACAACGAGAGGGCTTCACAACTACCTCTGCCAACCCTGGACAGCAAAAACACATATCCTGCCTCCCGTATCCCAACCCCATTTACAGAGAGAGGAAACATACTTACAAGTCCAATCACCGGGACAAACAGAACGAAATCAAGGAGAGATAGACCCAACCCAAGGGCCTGGTTCACAGAATAGCTGAACACTACAAAGAACAGTTGCGAACAGACCGAGATGACAAAAACCTTTGCCAACGCTCCAGGATAGTGACGGTAGAGGTTCACCGATTTAGAGAAACGGACTAACCTCTTCCCTATTCCCATTGTCTTTATCTTTTCTAAGACATTTGTGAGGTAGAGAAAAAACCGCTGGTTAAAAAAAATGAGCAGCAAAAATAGCAACAGAAAGAGAACCAGAAAACTCAATATTAGGACATAGTGGCCATCGATCTTTGGGGCTATGAATATCAACGAGAATAAAACCATAAAGGTGATAGCCGAAAACCCCACTAATCGTTCAGTGAAGACAGAGGCCAGGGAGACAGCTCCTTTTCCACTCTGTTTGGCAGTGCCGTAAGCCCGGTAAAGGTCACCCCCTACACTTGTGGGAAGAAAATTGTTGAAGAAAAAACCAATAAAATACAGCGACACAAGTTTCCTGAAGGGAAGGTTAATCTTTTGCGCCTGCAGTAAGATATGCCACCGCCAAGAGACTATAAAGACTGTGGAAACATAGATTAGAAAGGCAACTAACAAAAAAAACAGATTGGAAGAACCTACTATGGAAAGGATTGCCTTAACATCGGTTCTGGAGATCAAAAAGGCAAGTAAGGAGATGCTTACCAGCAACTGAAGTGTCTTTAGCACATTTTTTTTCATCGGCTTTGTATGTCTTTTATGACTTGTGTAAGTAAATCTGCCGATTTCATCAGCCTTGTAACGCCGTTTAGGACATCCTCTACGTTAATTTGATCGATGCAGGCAAAATCTCCTCGCCGGCAAGATAGGGGTTGGGGAGAATAAAAGAAACAGGGGCTGCAGGAAAACTCCCTTCTAACTATAACATATTTAGTGCCATAGGGACGGACCCAGACCGGGTTAGTGGGGCCGAAGATAGCTACTACGGGAACCTTCAGAGCGGCTGCTATGTGCATAAGGCCTGAATCGTTGCTGACAAATAGATCACATCTTTCAATCAAAGCTGCAGTTTGTCGTAATGTTGTACCTTTTGCCAAATAGCCTTTACATTTCATCAACGCAAGGATTTCCCGGGCTAATTGAATCTCATCCGGACCACCAAAGATAATCGTTCTGGCTTTATACCTCTTGGAGAGGATATCTGCGAGTTGGGCAAATTTCTCTTTCGCCCAACGCCTTCTCTCCTGGTTTTTGAATCTGGCTGTGCCAGGGTGAAATCCTATCAATGGACCGGGTTGAAGGTTTTTTTTGGATAACCACTCTTCAGCAGATCTTTTATCTGCCCCAGTGAGCCAGACTTCAGCTGCTCGCCCCTCATGTCTCCTACATCCCAGAACTTGCAGCAGAGCGATATTCTCCTCTATGTCATGTTTCTCATCATCTTCATGGATTGTCCTGTTATTCAAAAAATTAAAGTTCAAGCTATCTTGGTGGTTATACCTGTGACCTAATCTCTTTTTCGCTCCAATCAGGAAACTAATTAAGTTATATTCTATTCGATTCGCCGGATAGACATTCAGAGAAATAGCAAGTTTTCTTTTCCTTAGACGCAGTAACAACCTGAGAGATTCTACGAGATTTCGGTTCAAGAAATCCCAGTATATCACTTCGTCAACACAAGGATTGGTTTCTAATAGTTCTTTAGCCCCTTTGAACATCACCAAAGCAGCAATGTGCGCCTCAGGAAAGGTCTCCCGCAGTAGTCTAAACGTTGGGGTAGAAAGAAGTGTGTTGCCAATTCCGGCAAGACTTATAACCAATATCTGCATATTGCTATATTACTTTGCCCTGTTCAGGCTTTCCTGGAGGGCAGTCTTTTGCCTCAGAGTGTCGATCTCTTTCTTCAGTTGCTCATCCTCAGGATAAAGGGGCAGGAGCTTCTCCAAGGCCTGAACCGCACCGTCGTACTCTCCCTTTTTTTTCAGCAACATTGCCCATCCATAATATCCGTCTGGTGCAGATGGAGCTATAGAAATCAGCCGTTGGTAAGCCTCTGCAGCCTTGTCCTCCTCCCCCAGTCTTTCGGCAAGAGCGGCCAAATAGCTTATCGCCTGGGGATTGTCTTGAGCGGAAAACAGAGCCTCCTCAAGGTAGTCTTTTGCCTCTTCTTGTCTTCCCATTCTGCGACAGAGGTCCACCAGCCTGTAATACTCGTCCCAACCCAGAGAGAGCACCTCCTCGTTTTTTTTCATTGCCTGATAAGCCGCTTCTCTGTTTCTCTGTTGCAAATAGGCCTCGGTGAGTTCAAGAAAGGCAAACTTATAGTTGCCCAACAGTTTCCTTGTATTCCAATCCTTAAAGACCTTTGGATTCTTAACTCCCCGATATTGGTATACCTCCAGAAGATTATGTCGGGCCTTTTCTGTGTTAAATTGGATTTTGCGGCTAGTTCCCATCTTTACTGCTGGATATTCATCTTTGTTTTTCAGTAACTTGTAAACCATCCCCTCCATAGTCAGATATTCATCCAGCCCGATCTTATTCTCATCGGAGACTGTTACGGCAAAATAGATAGGCAGTTTCCATTTATTAGCCTGGATGATTCTGATAACCATTATGTCCTGGACTCGCAGCAAATTGTAACTCTTTGGGGCAGAAAGCTTCCAGGAAAGTCCGCCCACTTTCACCTCTTTTGGTTCGGGCCAGTAGAACACCTTCACTTTCT
>DAOVDP010000178.1 GCA_030669445.1 Candidatus Latescibacterota bacterium
GCTTACTGCTTTGATGGAGAACAATGGACAAACCATTTCGCAACTCCGACCCCCCTGGGGAAATGGACTGCTGAGAACAGTGTCGTCTGCGTCGTTGTTGATTCCCGCTCTCGAGTCTGGCTGGGCACCTGGGGGGCAGGCATACATCTGTCCTCAGAACAGGGAGATTGGGAGCTAATTGACCAGGACAACAGCATACTCAAAGGTATCCCCACCAATCCTAAATATGTGGTAATCAATGATATTTGTGAAGACAAGAACGGGAATATCTGGATGTCTGATTTCCTCCAGGGAGTGGTGGTTTTTGAGGATTTCTCCTCATTCGACGATCTCCCCTCAATCAAAACGATGTTTTACACCCCTTCTGAGGATAAACTCCCCAGCGGAGAGGATGGCCAGTTCCAAGGCAGTGTTATCGCCCTCGATGGAACAGGACTGAAATGGATAGGTACCTTAAATGCCGGTTTCTGCCTGTTCGACGACGGAGGAACTCCTTTCGAGCGAGGAGATGACACGGTAATAATCTTCTCCGCCTCCTTTTATCCCCAAGAAATGATCAGCAATAACATAACAGGTATCGCCTTTGATGAAGAAGGTGTTTTGTGGATAGCAACAGATTCAGGGGTGAACGCCATCCGAGGCCAATATAATCCCACCATAAAAAACTACACCTGCGAAAGCTGGAATACTTATCTGCGGGAGATCACCGTTAATCAAATACTTATAGACTCCCAAAACAATAAGTGGTTTGCTACCGAAAATGGCCTTTATCGATTCTCTGCTGACGGCACCTCTTGGACCCATTATACCCAAGGATCGTGTGGTCTGGTTGACGACAGGGTTAAATCTCTCGCCTTGGATGAGCTGGCCGGAGAGCTTTGGATAGGAACCTTGATGGGACTGAATCGGTTTAGAATCCCCAGGCCATCGCTTGAACAAGTCACCCTGGTTTATCCCAATCCGTTTATCAGCGGGGCAGGAAAAGATCAGGTCACTTTTCCTGGCCTTTCTCCTAACTCTACTGTCAGAATATACACTCTGCTGGGGGAGTCGGTGAGAACCCTCGCCGCTGATGAATTCGGAGAGGCCACCTGGGACGGCACCAACAGCTTGGATAACTTAGTGGCTTCCGGGATTTATTTCTACTCCTTCTGGAACCAACACGGAAAACAGCTCCTGGGAAAATTGGCTATCTTAAGAAAAGATTAGAATAAGCGCAAATACACCTGAACTGCGTGTTCAGCGAAGCGAAGAAAAAGATTGCCCCCGAAGATATTTTTGTATATATTTAGAGACATTTTAAAACCATTTACACAAAAGGAGGAGAAATTAATGGGTGAGAAGTACGTCTATTTCTTTGGTGGAGGCAAAGCTGAAGGCAATGCTGGAATGAGATCGCTGTTAGGAGGAAAAGGAGCAAACCTGGCAGAAATGACTAACATCGGGCTGCCAGTCCCCCCAGGCTACACTGTCTCTACCGAGGCCTGCAAGTTTTATTATGAGCACGGGGAGAACTATCCCCCCGGACTGGAAGAGCAAATAGAGAAGAATCTTGCTAAGTTAGAAGAGGTTATGGAAAAAAGATTGGGAGATACTGAGAATCCTCTCTTAGTCTCTGTCCGTTCTGGTGCGCCCGTATCTATGCCCGGGATGATGGACACCGTCCTGAACTTAGGACTCAACGATCAGAGTCTCCAGGGCCTTATTAAGCAAACCGGCAATGAGCGTTTCGCCTACGATTCCTATCGCCGGTTTATTATGATGTTCTCCGATGTGGTTCTCTCTGGAGCGAAAGACTCTCCTGATTATCGTCCTGAATTAGGAAAACATGCCTTCGAGAATATATTTGCTGAGGTGAAAAAGAAGTTGGGGGTCAAGGAGGATACTGATGTAGATGCAGATGGCCTTAAGGAGGTAGTGGAAAGGTCAAAAGAACACTTTGAAGGAGAATATGGTGAGCCTTTCCCCAGTCACCCCAGAGAACAGCTCAGATTATCCACCAATGCTGTATTTGAGTCCTGGAATAACAAGCGCGCCCGTGATTTTCGCCGCATAAAAAGCATCCCCGACGAGCTGGGCACTGCGGTGAATATACAGACAATGGTGTTCGGCAATATGGGCGAGAATTCAGGCACTGGGGTGGCCTTCACCCGCGACCCATCCACCGGCCAGAAGAAGGTCTACGGTAACTACCTGGCCGATGCCCAAGGTGAAGATGTGGTAGCAGGAGTCCGCCAGGCTGTGCCCATCGGGCAGATGCAGCAGACGGTACCCGAGGTCTACAAACAGCTCCTCAATGTGTGCCAATTGCTGGAAAAACATTACCAGGATATCCAGGATATCGAGTTCACCATCGAAAAAGGGAAACTGTATGTGCTGCAATGCCGGTCAGGAAAACCGACAGCCACCGGCCAGGCAGTGGTGAAGATCGCCGTAGATATGGCCCGGGAAGGTCTGCTTGCCGAAAACTCAGAGGAAGGGAAAAAGAAGGCCTTGCTGATGGTTGAGCCCCAGCACATAGACCATATGCTTCACCGGCAGATCGATCCCAGGGTGGAGGCAGAACCTGTTGCCAAGGGGGTGAATGCCTCTTCCGGGGCCGCCACCGGGGCAGTGGTCTTCTCAGCCGACGATGCCGAAAGGCGAGGCAAGGCAGGCGAAAAGGTGATTCTGGTCAGGCCCGAGACCACCCCTGACGATGTCCATGGCTTCTACGGCGCTCAG
>DAOVDP010000130.1 GCA_030669445.1 Candidatus Latescibacterota bacterium
AAGGTCATCCTTCACCTCTTGCCGAACCTCCTTCACCGAACCGAACGCCAGCGTATATTGATTGTCCACGCCCCCGTGAAAGACCAGTCTACCACCAAAATCCTGCTTGAGCCCCTGGCGTTCCATCCCCTTACACCGCCATTGAATGGGGTTCAATACATCAATACCGGCCTCGATCATATCGGGAAGGATCTTCCGGATCGCCCCGTCGCTGTGATGAAACACATACGCCCCCGCCTGGTGGGCCAGATCCATCATACGCTTCATCCGGGGAAGCAGAAACTCCCGAATCTGCTGGGGTGAGTACATCAGATCCTCTTGTGCTCCGAAGTCTTCGGCCACATAGGTAATCATGACCTCGCCGGGAATCTGTTCATAGATCCGCCGGGTGTTTTGGTAGCAGAGGTCGAACAGCTTGTCCAGACAGAAATGTACGATCTCGGGGTGAAGGATTAGATCTACGAAGGCCTGTTCATCGCCGCGCATGTGCTTGTAGGTTAAGAACGGCTCCGAGCCGCCGCCACGAACGGGATAATCCTCGTTGCCCTTGATCTGATCGGGAATTCCAGAATAATCCCACCAATCTGGGCTGGGCCACCTGTAGTTCTGCTTTATCTCCTCTAATGTTTCATAATCAGCTAATGGATGATAAACACACTCCGAGTACACACCGGTTCCATAATCTACATCTTTATGATGACAGCCAAAGACATCCGTGTCCTTGGGTAAGGTAGGGCCAACATACTTAGGTCCTACGCTGACGACTCTGTCGATGTGCAGACGCTCAAATAAGGACCTCTCATTCTCACAGCCCAGATCCTTCCTTAGCTTTTCCGTAGCCTCCTGAGTAGCCCAATAATCCATCGGGACCCGATCCGGTTGCTGACGGCTGAGCACCGCCAACCAGCGTTCTCGCGGAGTCATAGTTTCCTTAGGCATAATCTTCACTCTCTCCTTTATAGGTGGGTTGTCCAATTTTAGGAAAGATTAACTCTCTTATTTTCTGTGAGTTTTGCAAGATAAGGACTGGAGATAGCAACCCAAGCAAAGAGGAATCGTTATCTAAGCAGCCCTCTGACCACGGTTTCTACCGCTTCGGTTTCAGTCAGCCCCCTTGCCATCAAGGTTTGCACCTGCTTTTTATCCACGCTGCCGATGGCCGCTTCGTGGGTGAGCTTGGCCGTCTCATCGACCACCTGAAGCAGAGGTACCGCCTTAGCCTGCGCCTCATTTCCCTGAACGATCTCCAAGCAGTCCACATGTCCCCGGGTGTGGGGACCGTTTCCAATGATTTCCCCCAAGACCTCGCTCTGTGCTCGCTCGGAGACCACAATCCTGCTCTTGACCAGTCCCCGAGACCAGGCACCGTTGAGATAAATGGATTCCTTTAGTCGGATTTTATCTTTCTTCTTTCCGTAGACCTTCGCCTCCAGATCGCAGACCGCTTTTTCTCCCAGCTCCGCCATCAAATCTAAATCTAAGCGTCCCACACTTCCGGTCACCAATCTGAACTGGTTGCGGAACAGACCTCCAGCCGCTACTTTCACTTCTGTTCTGGGGATAACCACTGTGCCACCCCCCTGACCGTGAAAATGGGTCTCTGAATAGGTCATCTTTGCCCCCTGACCTACATCGACCTTCGCTTCCATGAGATGTCTGACACGGAGGGCGTTGGGGAAGGAGCAGTGGGCAAGAAAACTGACATTTGCCCCTTCTCCGATCTCGAATTCAGAGAAAATCTCCTGCAGTCCTTCTTTGGGGATCACGCCAAAGCAGAGATGAACCGAAGAGGCTATCTGGATTCCGGGCTCTACGATCACCCGGGCCCGGGCTCCGGTCTCGGTCTCCTCGCCCTCGATTTTCACTCCAGGAATGGAGTTGGAAGCCAGGATCTTGTTGCCACTGACCGCTAAGCTGGCGGACTTTTTGTCGGAGAAGACTGAGGCATCTCCTCCGCTCTGTTCGTAAGCGCTGACGATGGCCTCAAACTCTGCGCTGTAGTCAAACATTTTCGATGAGCTCCTCTTCTGGCCTGTTGATATGCGGACATTCCCGGCAGTGATTGCGGAAAAATCGGGCCACCTCTTCAGGGCTTGCTGTTTTAAGGATCATTCCTGCGCAAAGAGAAGAAGCTCGATCGGCAATCAGGGCCACCTGTTCGTGGTGGGTGATAAGGACGACTGAACTTCCCTCTTTGGCCAGACTTCGGATGACCTCCATCACCTGATCGAGTGAAAGGGCATCGATCCCAGAGTCTGGTTCGTCAAGGATAGCCAGTTTGGGCCTCATAGCGAGCACAGAGGCCAGCTCTATCCTCTTCCGTTCTCCCCCACTGAGAGCTTGATCTACGAGACGATTCAGGTAAACAGAAGGGCTCAATCCCACCCGCTCCAGACAGGCTGCGGGAGAAAGAGAACCGCCACCTTTTGTCTGACTCAGACTCAAGTATTCTGTTACGGTGAGTCCCTCAAAGCGGGCAGGTTCCTGCCAGGCCAGCGTTATCCCCCGCCTGGCCCGATCGGAGAGAGGTAAACTCGTGATATCCTCATCCCCGAAGATGATCCTACCAGAGGTGGTTCTGTAGCCCTCCAATCCCATAAGGACATAAGCTAAGGTGGACTTCCCGGTCCCATTGACACCCAGGATGGCGTGGATCTCACCCTTTGATATCTGAAGGTTAATCCCTTTGAGAATGGGGTTCCCGTTAAAATTGAGATGAATGTTTTTAATCCGCAGCATTGTTTCGAACCTCCGGCGAGTGTAGAGGGGTAAAAATTATCCTCCAGGTTGCAATTTAATGGTTGTCCTTACCCTAAAGGCATCAGAATAACCCTTTTTGCGAATCTTTTTAAGCAGTGTCTCCGCTTCAGCAAAGGAGAGACAGTCACCCACCCGTACCTTATAATACGGTGCTTCAAATTCAAGGTATAGATCTTCCTCCAAAAATAATTCCGCTCTTTGTTTTACCTCCAAGGCCATCTGCCTATCAGGAGAGGCAAATATTTGAATTCTAAACCCTTGGATATACTGGGGCTGTTCTATCTGAGAAGTATCTGTCACCGCCTGTCTGTTAGGGCCAGCTAAGGTTGTTTCTGGCGCTGCCGGGGCAGGTTGTTTCAGCTCTTCCCAAATGTCGTCGTCCTGTAGTGAAAGAGGATTAAACTGCTCCTCGAGCACCGGTTTCTGGGAGATAACTGTTCGTCCAGTACAACCGCCCATCCCCAGAGAGAATAAAACGACCACTGGTAACAGAAACAACCCCGGGATGGGAAAGAAAGTGGGGAAACAGAAAGGCTTGCTTCTCTGTTGTTGAGTAAATCCCAAATTATTAAATAACATAGTAATACCTCCGCATTGAGTCTTGATTGACTCGTAAAAAGTCTCTTTTTTTGTCATGCTGAGCTTGTCGAAGCATCTGATAAGCTACTGTAATTCATCAATACATCAGATTCCTCACTTCGTTCGGAATGACAACTTTGCTACTTTTTACGAGTCAATCAGTCTTCTATTGGTTTAGGCCGAGTTTCACTGCGGCGGCCAGCAGGGGGATCATAATCTCGTGGTGGCCAGTGAACCCAAAGGCCTGCCCTCCGGACTGGGTTGGCCGCAGGAGCACATTTACCTGCTGTCGGTAGTGTTGAATCATATCAAAGTTAGCAGTGGTAAATCGTTCCACCTCACAGCCCAAGTTCCTCACCACGGTCAGCGCCTTGAGGAAAACCTCAGGCAAGATTACTGCTGAGCCGAGGTTTAAAACCACTCCTCCGTCGCCTATCCGCGAGATGGTGTGGGCAAATATCCTGAAATCCCGATAGCTGGTCTCGCCTATAGCACTGCCCGAGGCAGAGGGGTGTTGATGTACAATATCGGTGCCTAAGGCCACATGGACTGTTACCGGGATGCGCAACCGGTAACCTGCTGCCAGGAGGCTTTTATCTGCATGTGGGGCTTGTTGAAGGTTTCTGCCCAGTGTTTCCCCATACCCTAAGCCTTCTTTTTTCCCCTGGCAGATAGCCTGGTTGAGAAGCTTGCCGGTCTCCTCTGCCATACCGAAGCTTCCGTCCTGCAACCCTTGAGCCACATCTTCTGAGGTCTGTCCCCAACGGGCGATCTCAAAATCGTGTATGCTTCCTCCGCCGTTTAAGGCGATGTGGGAGATTATCCCCCG
>DAOVDP010000040.1 GCA_030669445.1 Candidatus Latescibacterota bacterium
TGTTTATGCAGATCGTAGTTTCTCCTTTATCACCAAAACCCCTCCAGCCTCAGAGCTGTTGAAGAAAGCTGCCGGCTTAGAAAAAGGCTCTGGTGAGCCCAATCGAAATAAAGTTGCAAAACTCAAGGCCGAAGAGATAAAGAAAGTGGCCGAGACAAAAATGGTCGATCTTAATGCCTCCGATATTAACTCAGCAATGCGAATAATTATGGGGACTGCCCGGAGCATGGGGATTGAAGTGGAAGGTTGAGTAGTTATGAAAAGAAGTAAAAGATATAACCAGGGCATAACTGCTTTTGATAGGATGGCCTATTATGAGCCGATGAAAGCTATTGAGTTCTTAGAACAGATGCCTAAAGCTAAATTCGACGAGACGGTAGAGGTAGCCTTCAACCTTGGAGTTGACCCCAGGCATGCTGACCAGATGGTTCGGGGAACAGTGGTGCTGCCCCAAGGCACTGGCAGAAAGATTACGGTCCTGGTATTTGCTAAGGGAGAAACTGAGAAACAGGCTAAGGAAGCAGGGGCAGATTATGTGGGAGCTGATGAGTATATTCAAAAGATCTCTGAGCAAGGGTGGACCGAGTTCGATGTAGCTATAGCTACCCCGGATATGATGAGTAAGGTAGGGAGATTGGGGAAAATTCTTGGTCCTCGAGGTCTGATGCCAAATCCCAAAAGCGGCACAGTCACTTTCGATGTTGCCAAGGCGGTAAAGGAGGCCAAGGCGGGAAGAATCGAGTTTAGAGTGGACAAAACCGGTAACTTGCATGCTTCTATAGGAAAAATATCCTTTAACCCCAAACAACTCCTGGAGAACTTACATGCTGTTCTGGATACTGTGGTGCGCGCAAGACCCTCGGCCGTTAAGGGGCAATATATTAAATCTATAACTCTATCCACCACTATGAGCCCGGGAATTCGCTTAGACAAGCAGGCGGCACTGGGTATGTTAAAGTAGGGCTTCAAATGACAAGAGAAGAGAAGCAAAAAGAGGTTGCTTACTTATCGGAGCTGTTTTCCTCTTCTAAGGGAATATATCTGACTGACTTTACTGGTTTAAATGTAGAGTTACTTGCCAGTTTAAGGCGCAAGCTCAGGGACTGTTCTATTTCATACCGGGTAGTTAAGAACACCTTGGCGGCTCAGGCAGCTAAACAAGCAGGCCTGAATGAATTGATGAAGTTCATAGAAGGCCCTACGGCGTTAGCTTACACCGATGGTGACCCAGTGATGCCGGCAAAGGTTATCTCTGAATTTCTGGAAGAGGGGCAGCGTCCGCGTTTTAAGAGTGCCTCAATAGAGGGTGAACTATATACTGCAGAACAAGTGGCCACACTTGCTGCCCTACCCTCTAAGGAGGAGTTGCTGAGCGAGATTTTCTGGGGAATTAGTTCACCTATTTGTGGTTTAGTAACATCTCTTCAGTCGATTTTACGAACCTTGGTAACTACCCTTGATGCAATAGTTAAGCAGAGAGAACAACAGTAGGGACAGAACAATGTTCTGTCCCTACTCTGGTGGCAGTGAGCAGGCCTCAGCGAGGTAGGGGGCTGAAGTTCTGTAATTGGCGTCCTACTTCATTAACCAATGGTGCTGGTGCATCGTTTTTTAGACCGTTGTTTTTAAGCGATGCGTTACTTTCTCAAAACCGCATGGTTTTATGGAAGCGAGGAAGGAACCCCACTGTGGCATTTATGAAACGGTGAGGGGGCAATAATCCCCGGATATCTTAAAGCAATTTGAAGGAGGAAGATAATGCCAGTAAAAAAGGGAACTAATGTGAAGACGATTGTAGACTCGATAAGCAATCTGACAGTCCTGGAGCTTGCAGAGTTAGTTGACGTGTTGCGGGAGAAATTTGGAGTCCAAGCAATTGCCCCGGTAACGCAAACAGCAGCCCCTACCGCTGAAGCAGCAGAAGCTGCGCCTAAGGCGGAAGAGAAAACCGAATTTGATGTGATCCTGACCGGGATTGGGGACAAGAAGATTCAAGTGATTAAAGTGGCGAGAGCACTTACCTCTCTTGGATTAAAAGAAGCAAAGGCCCTGGTAGATTCTGCCCCTAAACCATTAAAAGAAGGGGTATCTAAGGCAGAAGCTGAAGAGGCGAAGGCAAAGCTGGAGGAAGTAGGGGCAACAGTAGAAATTAAATGAGGAGCGTGAGAGTCTTGAGCAAAGCAGGTTTTGTTCAACGTTATTATTACGGGAAATTGCCCACGGTTATTGATATGCCAGATCTGCTTGAGGTCCAGATTAATTCCTTTCGAGATTTTCTTCAGGCGGATATTCCACCAGAGAAAAGGGTTCAACGGGGTATACAGGCTGTTTTTATGGATATTTTCCCTATTACCGATGTGCATAATCTTTTTTCTCTGGAATTTTTGGGATATTCTATAGGCAAACCAAAATACGATATATTTGAATGCCAGGAGAGAAATCTGACCTATGCGGCTCCCTTAAAGGCCAAAATCAGATTAGACATCAGAGAACGGGGGCAGATGCAGTTCAAGGAGGGGATCGAACAGACCGTTTTCTTAGGAGAACTACCTCTGATGACGGATAAGGGTAGCTTCGTCATAAACGGCGCTGAGAGAGTTATCGTTGCTCAGCTTCATCGCTCCCCGGGGGTGTTCTTTGACGAAATCAACCACCCCAGCGGCAGAAGACTTTACTCTGCTCGTATTATTCCTTATCGAGGTTCATGGGTCTCTTTGAAGACAGATATCAACGATATTCTCTATGTCTATATCGACCAGACAAAAAAAGTACATGTGACAGTGCTGCTTCGAGCGCTCGGATTTCTGGATGATGAGCAGATTCTGAATCTGTTTCGTGACAGAAAGGGGACGGAACTGATAGAGAATACCCTAAGCAAGGATTCCGTCAACAACCAGGAAGAAGCTTGGTATGCCATATACAGCCTTATGCGTCCCGGTGAACCGCCGAATGTGCAGACAGCTCAAGAGTTTTTTAACAACCTCTTTTTCAACCCCAAACGCTACAATTTGGGTAAGGTGGGTAGATATAGAATCAATCAACGTCTGGGGATAGATGTTCCTTCCGATACCACGGTGCTTACTCCTGAGGATTTTGTGAAGATTACAGAATATATGCAGTCTCTATACGAAGGGGAGGGATACATTGACGATATTGATCACCTGGGAAATCGGAGGGTAAGGTTGGTAGAAGAATTGCTCAGTGAGCAGCTAAATATAGCTTTTTCTCGGATGGCCAGGGTAATCCGGGAAAAGATAAATCTGCGGGGGTCCGATTCCATAATCCCTCAAGAACTGGTCAATGCTCGTATTGTATCCGCAGTGGTAGATTCTTTCTTTGGCTCCAGCCAGCTGTCCCAGTTTATGGACCAGATGAACCCTCTGGCAGAGCTGGATCACAAAAGGAGGCTCAGTGCCCTTGGGCCAGGAGGGCTTACCAGAAAAAGCGCTGGGTTTGAGGTAAGGGATGTTCATCATACTCATTATGGCAGAGTATGTCCTATCGAAACTCCTGAGGGACAAAATATCGGACTTATGATCCGTCTGGCCACTTATGCTCGGGTTAACTCCTTTGGTTTTATTGAAACACCTTACCGGAGAGTTAAGAAGGGTCGAGTAACCACTAAAATGGAGTATCTTACGGCCGACGAGGAGGATAAATACACGATTGCTCAAGCCAATGCTCCTTTAGCTGAGGATGGGAGTTTTGTTCTTGAGTTAGTCAGATGTCGTAGACGAGGCGAATTTTCCCTTGTCCCTCCTTCTGAGATTGATTATATGGATGTTTCGCCTAAGCAGATGGTGGGAGGATCGGCTTCACTAATTCCATTTCTGGAACACGATGATGCCAGCCGTGCCCTGATGGGTTCCAACATGCAACGTCAATCAGTGCCGTTATTGAAAACCGAACTTCCACTGGTGGGAACCGGAATGGAACACAAAATAGCTATTGACTCCAAAGCGGTGGTATTAACACAACAGGCAGGCAAGGTAATCAGTGTTGATGCTGATAGAATTGTCATAGATCCCGAGGAACCAACCAACGAGTCTATCCAACTGTTGGGGATACCTAATTATCACACGTATGATTTGATTAAATTCAGACGCTCTAACTCCGACAGTTGTGTTAACCAACGCCCTTTGGTGAAAGTGGGTGACAGGGTGGAGGTGGGGCAACTTATTGCTGACGGGCAGGCCACCAGTCACGGCGAGCTTGCTCTGGGTGCTAATCTCCTGGTTGCCTTTATGCCTTGGGAAGGCTACAATTTCGAAGATGCTATTGTTGTCAGTGAAAGGTTGGTTAAGGAAGACGTATTCACTTCTATTCATATCGTGGAATTTGAGGTTCAAGTGCGGAGAACTAGACTGGGGCCAGAAGAGATAACCAGGGATATCCCTAATGTTGGCGAAGATATGGTGAAGGATTTGGATGAAAGAGGGATAATTCGAATTGGAGCGGAGGTAAAAGCCGGGGATATCTTGGTGGGAAAAGTGACACCCAAAGGTGAAACCGAGCTATCTGCAGAGGAGAAATTGCTGAGGACCATCTTCGGCGAGAAAGCAGGAGAAGTACGCGACACCTCCCTGAAGGCCCCTCCGGGAATGGAAGGGGTGGTTGTGGATGCGAAGCTGTTTTCTCGTAAACACAGAGATGAAAAGACGGGGAAAGAAGACAGGAAAAAAATCGCCTCCTTAAAAAACGATGACCAGAAGAGAATTGTAGAGATCAAAGCAGCACGAGATAGAGAGGTGAGGCATCTTCTGCAGGGACAATGTTCAGGTCTTCTTCGAAATACTGAAGACGGTTCCGTAGTCTGTAAATCTGAAGAGATTCTGGATGAAGCTGCTTTGGGTCAAATTGACTTAGATGTTGTCCGTCCAGATAATAAATGGGTTGAGGATAGGGACAACAATACTAAGATTGAGAGGTTAATGAAAGCCAGTCAAGAACTAATCAGCTCTGTGGAAGACGAACTGGATCAGCAGATCGACACGGTAATCAGGGGAGAAGAGCTGCCGACAGGGATACTTCAACTGGTGAAGGTTTATGTAGCACAGAAGAGGAAGTTAACCGTGGGAGATAAGATGTCAGGACGTCACGGGAACAAAGGAGTGGTATCAAAGGTTGTTCCTGAAGGAGATATGCCTTATTTGCCAGATGGCACCCCGGTGGATATTGTGCTTAATCCATTAGGAGTGCCTTCACGGATGAATCTGGGGCAGATCTTGGAGACCCATCTGGGTTGGGCGGCGAAGCGCCTGGGTATCTGTGTCTCTACGCCTGTTTTTGATGGGGCCTCTTTAGAAGAGATCGAACAGGCTTTGAGCAAAGCTGGGCTTCCTAAAAATGGAAAAACGGTGTTGTATGATGGCAAAACAGGAAAAAGGTTCGATGAAGAGGTGACTGTGGGTTACATCTACATGATGAAACTTTCCCATTTAGCGGAGGATAAAATCCATGCCCGGTCAATTGGCCCGTATTCTTTGGTCACCCAGCAACCGCTGGGAGGGAAAGCCCAGTTCGGTGGACAGCGCTTTGGAGAAATGGAGGTGTGGGCATTAGAGGCTTACGGAGCAGCTCATCTCCTCCAAGAAATGCTCACTGTTAAATCCGACGATGTGGAAGGAAGATCTCACACTTACGAAGCGATTGTTAAAGGAGAAAATCTGCCTGACCCCAATATCCCCGAATCTTTTAGGGTATTAGTTAAAGAATTGCAGAGTCTTGGTCTCGACATTCAATTTGAGAATGGGAAGAAAAAGTAAATCCCTGCCACTAAGGTACCAAGACACGAAGATTTGATTCAGGTTTCTTTGCGTCTTTGTGCCTTCGTGGCTAAATCTGCCAAAGTGAGGTGATTGGAAATTGAGCCCTACCGGGTTAAAGACAATGGAATTTGATGCCATCAAAGTGAGAATTGCTTCCCCGGATGCTATTCGTAGCTGGTCTCATGGCGAGATTACCCGGCCGGAGACTATCAATTATCGTTCCTTTAAACCAGAGCGGGATGGGCTTTTCTGTGAGCGGATTTTTGGACCTGAAAAAGATTGGGAATGCCATTGTGGCAAATATAAACGCAGACGCTATGAAGGTGTAATTTGTGACAAGTGTGGAGTGGAAGTGACACGCTCCAAAATACGCCGAGAGCGAATGGGCCACATTGAACTGGCGGTACCTGCAGCACATATATGGTTTGTCAAATCCATTCCTTCAAAGGTTGGCTATCTGTTAGGTATGTCTGTTCCCGAACTGGGGAGAATCATATATTATGATTCTTATGTAGTTATAGATCCTGGAGATGCTCCCGTAGAGAAAGGGAATTTGCTCTCTGAGGATGAGGTGTTAGATCTAAGAGAAAAGGGATACACTTTCGACACTGAAATAGGGGCGAATGCTCTAAAGAGATTATTAGAGGAGATAAATATCGAGGACCTCTCAGCAGAGCTCAGGACCCAGGTGAAGATAGAGACTTCTGCTCAAAGGAAGCAAGATTTGTTGAAAAGGTTAAGGGTTGTTGAGGGTTTTCGCCAGTCAGGAAATAGGCCTGAGTGGATGATCCTGAAGGTACTGCCGGTTCTGCCTCCCGACCTCAGACCGTTGATCCCTTTGGAAGGAGGCAGATTTGCCACTTCTGATTTGAATGATCTTTACCGGAGGGTGATAAACCGGAATAACCGGTTGAAAAAGTTGATGCAGATTGGTGCTCCGGAGATAATTTTACGCAATGAGAAGAGAATGCTTCAGGAGGCAGTAGATGCCCTCTTGGATAATAGCCGTCGTTCCACCACTACCCGGGCGGAGAGTAGAAGGGAGCTTAAGTCTCTCAGCGAGCTTATCAGGGGCAAACAAGGTAGATTCCGCCAAAATCTGCTGGGAAAACGAGTCGACTATTCAGGCAGAGCAGTTATTGTAGTTGGCCCAGAGTTAAAGCTCTACCAGTGTGGATTGCCCAAGGAGATGGCTTTGGAGCTATTTAAACCCTTTGTTATTAGACTATTGGTGGAAAGGGGTGTGGCACAGACGGTGAAGAGTGCCAAAAGGCTAATTGAGCGCAAAAGATCGGAAATCTGGGGTGCTCTGGAAGAAGTTATTCAGGACTGTTGTGTACTTCTCAATCGGGCTCCTACATTACACCGCCTTGGCATTCAGGCCTTCGAACCTGTGTTAGTGGAGGAGAAGGCGATAAGGATTCATCCTTTGGTCTGTGCCGCTTTCAATGCGGATTTCGATGGTGATCAGATGGCAGTGCATATTCCCTTGTCTATTGAAGCCCAGATTGAGGCTAGGGTGCTGATGCTTTCCTCTAAGAATGTCCTTTTGCCTGCTAATGGCAAACCTGTCATTATTGATAAGCCTCAGGATATTGCTCTGGGATGCTACTATCTTACCAAGATAAAGCCTGACAGCCACGGAGAAGGAAAGATATTCTCCAATCCAGAAGAGGTCTTGTTTGCTCACGAACACGATAGCGTTGGACTCCATGCCAAAATCAAGGTTAGGATCGATGGTACCCTGATCGAGACAACCGCGGGCAGGATCATCTTCAATCAGATACTTCCCAAGGGATGTGGTTTTGTGAATAAGCTGTTGGATAAAAATCAACTCCAAGAGATAGCGGCTTCTATCTATCAAAAGCTGGGAGCAACTCAGACGGTGGAATTCGTTGATAAACTGAAGGATTTAGGTTTCCACTATGCCACCCGAGCAGGTGTGACTTTTGGAATAGATGATTTAATCATTCCCCCGGAGAAACAGACTATAGTAGAAGAAGCTATGGGAGAGGTGAGTGAGATAGAAAACCAGTACAATCAGGGAATTATTACTGATAGCGAGAGATATAACAAGATCATTGATATTTGGACCCATGCCACTAATGATGTATCTCAGGTGTTGCTTGAGGGATTGAGCAAGGATAGGGACGGTTTTAATCCGGTTTTTATGATGGCGGACTCCGGCGCCCGTGGGTCCAAAGAACAGATTCGTCAGCTGGCCGGGATGCGTGGTTTGATGGCCAAGCCCCAGAAAAAGATCACTGGCGGGGTAGGAGAAATCATTGAAACCCCCATCACCGCTAACTTCCGTGAAGGATTGTCGGTGCAGGAGTACTTCATCTCCACTCACGGTGCCCGCAAGGGCCTGGCCGACACGGCTTTAAAGACCGCCGACGCCGGCTATCTCACCCGTCGCCTGGTGGACGTGGCCCAGGATGTCATTATTCGAGTTGAGGACTGCGGGACAATCATGGGTCTGGAGGTCTCGGCCATCAAAGAAGGCGAGGAGGTAATTGAATCCCTTCGCGATCGTATTCTTGGTCGAGTGGCTCTGGATGACGTCTATGACCCGATTAGCGACGACGTGATCGTGGCCAACGGTCAGGAAATCCGCGAGGGCGAAGCCGGCCGTATTGAAGAGGCCGGTATCGACAGCGTACGGATCCGTTCCGTGCTTACATGCGAGTCAAAGTACGGTGTCTGCGCCAACTGCTACGGCCGAGATCTGGCTACGATGAAAATGGTGAATATCGGCGAGGCGGTCGGTGTCATTGCAGCCCAATCAATCGGGGAGCCGGGGACCCAGTTAACGTTGCGTACGTTCCACATCGGCGGTACAGCAGCCCGCATCGCCGAACAGTCCCAGGTTGAGTCCAAGTATAGCGGAACAATCAAGCTGGAAAACATCGAGGCCATCGATCGTGAGGACGGCACGGTGATGGTGACCAGCCGCGAGGGAATCGGTGAAGCCCACATTGTCGATGACAAGG
>DAOVDP010000184.1 GCA_030669445.1 Candidatus Latescibacterota bacterium
GAGTGGTCGCAATGGATGTTGATGTTGGCGGAAAGGGCTCTGTTCACTAGGGCCATAACAATTGGCAGTCGTGTGGAGGCAGCGATGTAGAGGATCTCCCACATCAGAGCCATACCGTTGGCGGAGGTGGCGGTCATCACCCGCGTGCCCGATGCCGCTGCTGCCACACAGGCACTCATTGCTGAATGCTCACTCTCGACCGTGACGAATTCAGTATCCACCCGGCCATCGGCTACAAATTGCGCAAATGTTTGAACCACTTCGGTCTGAGGGGTTATCGGATAGGCAGCCATTGCATCGGGATTTATCTGGCGCATCGCCTCTGCTGCTGCCTGGTTCCCCTCCATTGAAATCAGATTTCCCATCAATTTGCTCCTTTTTGGAATCAAGATGAGCATTGATTTAGACAGATTCGACAGATAGAATCCTTTAATCTGCTTAAATCAATGCAAATTCAATCCATCTAAATCAATCCCTTTTTTCTTCTACCATTGTTATTGCTTTAATCTTAGGTGGACAAATTTCGGCACAGATGCCACAGCCTTTACAATGGTCGTAATCTATACCTACAACCTTAGCATCTTCAACTATAATGGAGGAATCGGGGCAGTGGATCCAGCACAGCAGGCAATTGGTGCATTTCTCCTCATCCCTGATGGGACGGAAGGTTCGCCAACTGCCAGTTATGTATTGCTCAGCGTTACCTGCTTCCGGTATTATTCCCCCCTGAGGCAGCTCTTTCCATCTGGTCTCGGGTGTGATTTTCACTCTGATTTCACCTCCTCGTAAGCCCGTCGGATAGCCTGGATATTCTTCTCTACCACCTGGGCGTTGAACTTTTTCTCAAAACTCTTACGGGTGTTGGCGATAACTGCCTCTATGTCTAAAAGCCCAGTCGCTTTGATCATAGCGCCCATCATTGGGGTATTGGGGATGGGTCTGCCGATAATCTCCAGGGCGATCTTAGTGGCTGGCACAGTGAACAGTCGTCTGCCCAATATGTCTAAGTTTTTGCGCAATGAATTCGGTGACTCATCTGTGTTTACTACCACCGTGCCGTCTTCAGGGACACCATCTAAGACATCCACAGTTTCCAGCAAGGTGGGGTCTAATACTGCCACTACCTGGGGAGATTTCACATGGCAGTGAATTCTAATTGGGCTGTCACTTATGCGGGTGAACGCCATTATAGGTGCCCCCATCCTCTCTGGACCGTATTCCGGGAAAGCCTGAATATGTTTACCCTCTTGCATTGCCGATTCGGCGAGAAGATAGGCAGCGGTTTTTGCCCCCTGTCCTCCTCTGCCGTGCCATCGGACTTCGATCATCTCAGACATAGGTTCCTCCTGGTAGAGTCAATTGGATCCGGAAAATTGAACACTGAAAAACACCGAAAGGTACTGAATGTTGTATCAACTTGTTGTTAAATATGTTCCTGGACTACGATACCATTTAGTATTTAGTCGGACATTCCCAAAACCAAAAGAAGTCAAGCTTCTAATGGAAGGGCTACTCTACAGAGTGCTGACTAAAGTAAGTCAAGATATGCTTGAGCTTCATAACTATTTTTCGGGTATTTCGGTGTTAATTCGGTGTTTCCTGAATCTGGGTTTAAAGGAATTATTCCACCCTCCTCCGTTCTTCTAAAGCTCGAATCAAAGTCTCCTTACTGGCGATTTCCAAATCTCCCCCTACAGGCAATCCCCGAGCAATCCGGGAGATCTTCACTGAGTAGGGGTGAAGCAATTTTGCCAGATAGGCAGAAGTGGTTTCTCCCTCTGCGGCAGCAGAGGTGGCCAGAATCACTTCCTCGATGCCATTTTTTACCCGCTCCTGAAGTTCCCTGATCCTCAGATTATGTGGGCCGATGCCGTCCAGGGGGGATAGAACTCCACCCAGCACATGATAAAGCCCTCTGTATTGACCTGTTTTCTCCAGGGCCAGGACATCTTTTGGTTCCTCTACCACACATACAATTGAACGCTCTCTGCTGGAATCAGAGCAAATATCGCAGGGGTCGGCTTCGGTCAAATTGAAACAGGTCGAACAGTAGCGGGTTTTCTCCTTTAGTTTAATAATTGCCTCTGCCAAAGAGAGTGCTTCTTGCTTATCGGTCTTCATCAGATAGAAGGTTAATCTTTGGGCGGTTCTTCTTCCAATGGAAGGCAATTTTTCAAATGCCGCGATCAGTTTCTCAATAGAATCAACACTGTAATGCATCAGCTATTTCTCCCTATCCTCATTAGTTAAGTCAAACCAGGTATTTTTATGTCACCCAGAAGTTGCGGGACAAGGCCCCCGGTTACTTTTTGCATCTCTTCTTCTGCCAATTCTTGAGCCCGCTGACGGGCCTGGTTTACGGCAGCAACAATCAAATCCTCCAACATTTCAATATCTTCAGGATTTACCACCTCAGGGTCAATTTTCACTTCCAGAATATCCTGTTTACCATTAGCAACCACAGTGACCATACCTCCACCGGCACTACCTTCAACTCTTTCTAACTCCAAATCTTCCTGTAGCTTAGAGAGTTTTCCTTGTAAGGCCTGCGCTTGTTTCATCACCGCTGCAAATCCTTTTGCCATTAGATTGTCCTCCTTGTTTTCGATTTGTCTCGCTTC
>DAOVDP010000021.1 GCA_030669445.1 Candidatus Latescibacterota bacterium
TCAGAGACTTCGGAACCCCAGGGCATATCTGCCCATGCCTGGTAAGCATAAGTGATATGCTGCAACAGCACAGTTGAATCGATAGTTGCCAGCTCTACAGGAGGCATATTGGCGATAAGGAAAGTAGTGCCCTCCCGTTGCTCCGGTACCACCTTTCGCAGAACCGAAGCTAATTGCTTCCAGTTCTCACCCGCAGAGTTTAAGGCAGTTATGACCTGAGCCCGGTAAGTTGTGGGGATCAAAGCAACAGTCTCTTTGTTCTCTTCTGGATCGAATGCCGCCGTAGAACCAGGATTTAACAAGAATATAACGAAGAAAGAGAACAAAAGCAAGTGCCTTATCCTTCGCTCTAACATCGTAATACCTCCATTTCCTTATTCTTGCTTTTTCCGGATTCATTATGTATAATTCTTCGTTATTTATGTGTCAATATGGTCTCCTTCCTTTGAGATAGTTTTATCAATTCCCAAATATATGGACAGGGGCCTGCCATTGCAAGCAATTTCTTCAAATCCTTTGGATACTGGTAACGATGTCCGTTATCACTTGCAGAAAAAGACTTGATTCTAACAGACCCTTGTATTATATTTTTCGTATTACAGAAGGGCAGCGCATAATGCTGTGACATTGCGCGCTTCTGCTGCTCAGACAAAGAAGCACTTTGCATTAGGGACGAGCCAAGTTCTGCATCTCCTTAGGAAGACATATTCAGAATTCCTCCCAAAGTTATGAAAGTCGCAAAAACTCTGCTGAAAACCAGAAGGTGAAATGGAAATATCTCAAAGACATGGACAGCTATTGGCAGACAAGTTGTTAGGCTTAGCAAATCTGCTGATTCTATTTAACGGTCCGCTATTTGTTCCCAAGGTGAGTCTTATCACGAAGGTTGGATCTAGCTTTTTGGGGATATTGATATTCGCTATTCTCCATATTGTCAGTGCAAAATTAAATCAAGAGGGGGGATAACCTATGGTCTTTTGGCCGATGTGGGTTTCGGGGGGATTAGTCGTTGTATTCGTCTTTTTTTTCTATCTTTGGCCAATACTCCGCCATAAGGAGAAGAAGAGCCACAAGTGAAGCTACGCTCCTTTCAACTATGCCTGCTGTGATGAGAAAATGAGGCGTCGGGGGGGGAGGCGTTTATATTGCGGGGTTCCTGGTCCGGTGGGATGGGAAGGATAACTCCGGGAGGGATGTAGCCAGCGGCATCTACCTCTACCGTCTCCAGGACCGTATGGGTTCTGGGAGGGAGAATTTCACGCAGACGAGGCGGATGATCCTCCTGAGGTGAACTGCTTCGCAGAGAGGAATTCACGAAAAACCGCCTGCCCAAACGCTGTTTAGCGACTGGACCAGGAGATGCCACAAATATTATAAGAATCGGTTTGTAAAAAGAACAAAACGACTTTGCACCAGAGGAGCTATTTGAACCTAAGATGATACCTTTCAAAGATGACTGCCGCGTCCGAAGTTTTCCTTTTGTGACTATTGGTATTGTGGTGGTGAATGTGTTAGTTTTCCTATATCAGCTTTCGGCAGGGCAAGCGGAATTCCAACGTTTCGTGATGCAGATGGGCTTCATCCCCTACGAAGTCACCCATTTTGTGAACCTGAGACCAGAGTCGGTTGTACCACTTTACCTGACTCCGTTCACCGCAATGTTCGTGCACGGAGGGATTCTGCACCTTTTCGGGAATATGCTCTACCTATGGATATTCGGCGACAACATTGAGGATGTCTTAGGGCATCTCCGCTTTCTGCTCTTTTACTTAGGGTGTGGGATTATCGCTGCTGGAGTGCAAGTGTTTTTTGAGCCGAACTCTCAGTTGCCTATGATCGGTGCCAGTGGAGCAGTTGCTGGTGTTCTGGGAGCTTTTCTGATCTGTTTCCCCACCGCCCGGGTGTACACATTGGTATTTCCGTTCTTTTTCCGAGCCCTCAGAATCCCGGCCTTATTTTTCCTGGGACTGTGGTTTCTAATCCAGTTGAGTAATGCATTGGGGAGGTCTACCGGTGGGATTGCTTGGTTTGCTCACATCGGAGGTTTTATTGCCGGGGTTGTCCTGATACGCAAATACCGAAGAGGTAGAACCAGGTTTACTAAAATCAAAGCTTAACTATTTTCCAAGATGCACGACTTTTATTTGGAAAAGCCGCTCTTCGGGCATTGTCCAGAGTTGCAGGGCCAATTTCTCCTGAGCTTCACTCTCACAGTTTCGGATACTTTCCAGCACCTCTGGACGCAGTTTCACCTCCAGTTGCTCTGTGTTGTTAAGCGCTACAGCGCAAGGTTCCATTGCCTCCATTATCTGTATGCCGCCATTACCCACAGTAGCTGGGGTGGAGAGTTGAAGCCCATCAACAATACAGGAAACAGGAGGAACATTACCGGTAAATGCCTTTATCTTAAAAGAGAAAGGGATCTCTCCCAGTTTTTGTGTTATCGCCTGCCCCATCCTTAACCCAACTGTTACATAGGGACCCAAATGGCTGTGGAACTGCTTAGCCTTCTCCAACTCAGGGGGTAATTCTGACAATCTCATCCTCCTTGTTATCTACTCGGTTATGAGAGAATTTCTTGATGAAGAGCGGAATAAGGACAAGCTGGCTGATGATACCTGGTAATCCGATTGTGATTCCAAGGATCACAAGGCCCGAAATCGTCTTCTGACTCCCCGGATGGAAACCCAAGATATGCACCATTGGCCACCACGCCAAACCATAAACGATCCGACCAGCGACTATCACAGCCGGCAACGCAATCCAGACGTTGATCTTAAATCGTGTATACAGCCACCCACTCATTGCCCCGTAAGTTATCAACTCCGGAACCATCATCAGCACCGTTGGGAAAGGGGGCATCCCTGTTAGCAAAAAGCTTAGGACCGGGCTGAAGAAACCCACCAGCAGGCCGCTGAATGGTCCGAACAGAAATCCGGCTATAATTACCGGAAAGTGCATTGGTAAGAAGACCTTGCCCGCAATCCCGAACTGGTGGAAAAGCATCGGCACAAGCACGCCCAGAGCAATCAACAAAGCAGTATAGACCCAAAAATGAGTAGCGTGAGTTCTCTTTGTCAGCATTGGTTGACTTACGGTCATCTTTCGTTATATTGAATTATCCGTAGTTAAATAAAATTCAGCTTTTTCGTCCCGGTTTTTCCTGTCGTTTTGCTTCATTCCTTTCCCTATACTTAAGAACCTGCAGGCTAAAATATAAGCATATAAGGCGGACACAGCAAGTAAAATAGGTTCCTCTCTGTGTCCGCCTTACGCTACTCATAGGTTTCAAAACTTGGTGGTCATCCCAATGGCGAATGTCCTTTTGGGCATCGAATAAAGACCTGCTGCTCCGCCAGAAAGGTCTGCATAGATCTCATAGCCCTTATCCAGAATATTGTTGACTGCAAGGAATGCTCCCAGACCAGGAATGACCTCGTAGCTCAACTTGGTATTGGCTACAAGGTAATCAGAAATGGGCTCCTTTCGACTGTCTCCGGCGAAATAATCAGCTACATATTGACCACTCAGAGAAATAGCAAGCCTATCTCTTGCATACCTTAGGGCAAGATCAACCTTATCTCCTGGCCGGCCTGTGGTCTTTTCACCCGGATCAAGGTAGGTGTAGTAAATCCGACCTGAAAGTCCCTTACTAATCTGAGCCCTGAGGCCGATCTCCATCCCTTTAAACTTGAATTCCCCGGTGTTTTGGAACTGAAAGGGAGGAAAGCCGGGAACGTTTTCTTTCTGGATGAGGTTTTCGCCCTTCATCCTGTATCCAACAAGATCGATACTCACCCCTTCTATTATCCGCTGGACAAGCCCCACCTCGTAGTTCCAGACCTCTTCCGATTTGAGATCGGTATTGGACGGCGGGAACAGGTACAACTCGTTGATCTGAGGAGCGCGGAAGCCTTTGTTCACCGCCCCTCGCAGGACTGTTCCTTCTCTCGGATGGACGACCAGTCCCACCTGAGGACAAAGCACGTCACCTGCAATCTCATCGTGGTTGTATCGTGCACCGAAGGTGAGGATGAGCTTTTCTAAAAGGATCTGCTCATCGTGGAAGAAAACCGCATATTCGGTCTTGTCCCACTCGCCTTTTGAAACTCTCTCTCCGCCTTGCTGTCTAAATTCTGCCCCCAGAGTTAGCTCATTTCCGGCAAAAACACTTCCTGAGCCATTGAGCACTACACCATTGGTGAAGTCCTTGGAGTGCCAGCCGTCAGAGAATTCGTGCTCACCGAAATTTCGGTAGACCTTAAGCAGGCCATCGCACTTCTCCCATTTGCCCATGAGAGTCAGATCCACTGCGCCTCTTTTATAGTCATTCCAGGTTTCCGAAGCCGGGGTATCGGGATCGGTAGCTCGCAGCGGTTCTTCCTTATGGCCGGTGAAGTACTTACCAGTGAGGACTGCCTCCAGATCGTCGGGGATTCCGTAGCCAACCCGAGCAGTGAAGTCGCTGCCGTCATACGCAGAATTCGGCAGATGGCCGTTGCTCTGCCGTTTGTCTGTGGTAGCATAAAAATTCAAAGATCCTCTCGATCCCCCAGCACGCAGTCGGTGCCGGTAAGTATTGTGAGTACCGTATGAGAGGGTGTAATCCATCTCCATAGGTTTTGTCGGCCTTCTAGTGATGATGTTGATCACCCCTCCCAGGGCATCTGAGCCGTAGAGGACTGATGCCGGCCCGCGAACCACCTCAATGCGCTCCACATTGTCTAAGGGAAGCGAATGGGTAACCGTGCAGCCGAAAAGCCCCATCTTTACCGGCCGTCCATCCACCAGCACCATCACCATCCTCCCTCTTCCACCGATGCCTCTGATATCGACATCGGCTCTTCCGAAGGCTCCTGTGCGCTGGACAAAAAGCCCTGGCAGTGTATTCAGGATATCCGTGCAGGAGTTGGCGTTCGAGGCCTCGATATCCTCTCGAGTAATGACGCTCACAGTCGCGGAGAGATCCTTCACTGATTTCTCTGTCCGAGTTGCCGTAACAACAATCTCTGGCACCTCGTATTCGGGTGTTTCCTCTTCTTGTCCCTGAACTGCAGGGGACAGCAACAACAGAGAAAACAACATCCAAAGAGTTATTCCTTTTTTAAACAGACGCATTTTTTTCCTTTCGTTGATTAAAAAATCAGACGAGGAGTTTTGTGATTAAAAGGTGAAAAAGAGGCCTTCGTGGCGCACCGTTGTTGCTTATTTTACTCTCTCTTGATCAAGATCCTATTTACAGTCTGCCCAGAAATAGCACATTTTTGTCGTTCCCGCTAAAGGCGTGCGGGAATGACAAATCCGGACAAACAGTATTTGGGCCATCGAATAGCAAGGTTTTCTATGGCGAAAATCTGTTGCTGTATCACATCCCTCCTTTTTTTCAGCCTTCAGGGCCGTATAGTCGAGTCTCCAGGGCTCGCAGTATAAAAAAACCACGAAAGCGCTGTTCCCCTACAGAGGAGTGTCAACCTTCGTGGTTGAATATCCCAGAAATCGCATTTCTTGAGCTTATGAAATAAAACCTGTCTTAAAGAGCTTGGGAAATAAGTGAGGAAAAAGATAAACAGTTCAGAGGGAAATGTCAAGGTTTTTTTGCGGGCACTCCACTGAAGAAACCTGAACCTATTCAAAATCACTGAGGACACGAATTTTCACGAATCAAAAGAATCTCTAAGCTGATTGTTAAATTAGTGTTAATTTGTGGTTGTGCGAAAAAATTCGGCGGGAGCGAAAACGGACTTGGCCAAGATCAATAGTCCAGGGATCATCCGCCATATCTGGTTTACCATCTCCTGTGAGCAGCTTTTCGGGCCTGTTGTTTAAACGTGCCCCAACCAGAGCCAGTAGACCAGAAGCAGCGAAAATTCTTCGAATACTACCTGGTGGCCAAAGGCAACCAATTCACTTCACTGAATAACAGCGAATCCCAACGAAGGGTCGAGTTTCCAGTCAGAACCGAAGAAGCCTGCAGCTATTACCCCTCCCCATCCTTGGGTCTTGATATGTCCTCCGTAAATGACATAGTCAGGGAGACCGGCTGAGGCGTGAAGGGTATCTAAGACCTCCACCAGTTTCATCCCCTCCAGGTCGGTGCCGGCATTGACAAGCACCAATTTTTCAGGATTAAGGGGATTAGGGTAGACCACCTTAAGGGCTAAGTGACTCTGGGACAGCTTCTTATCTCCGAACTTCACCCTCTGGCCGTGAATGGAGATGGGCAATCGGGGATTGATCCGCCTGGTTACGAGATTAGAACCAGGCCCTCCAAAGAGAATAAGATTATAATTCTTTGTGATTTGCTTGGTCATAGATGTATCAGGTATAATCCTCACCCAACCGTTTCCCCGGTACCACCATTTCTGGGCTTTGTTTCTGGCTATGTGTAGGTTGACTCTGGTCTCTTCGGGGCTTCCGGCTGTGCCGTACACGAATATGAAAGGCGAAAAGTAGGCCTCTTTTATCGGGCCATAAAGTCCTGGTTTCTTCCACAAGCCCTTGTGCCGAGGGGTCCTTAAGACGAATCTGCCCTTTCTTGTCTGAGAAAAAGTGAGGGAAGAGTAATCCTTAAGCCGGGCTGAAAGCTTTTGGTTATTGACCGTTAAATCCAGAATCCCTAACTCCAATAAGCCCTGAGGAGGAAAGATAGTAAACTGAGCTACATTGGAGATTTCAAGATCGAGTTCGTGAGCAGACTTCACCTCGGCAACAACAGTAGCATCCCGATAGAGTCTGATCAGTTGGTCAATCTGAACCCAGTACATCCGATTGTTAAGCCCCAGATCGGTGGTTTTGAATACCACCTTTCTGGGGAGAGGATTTCTCACTTTACTTCTCAGGAAGTCTATCAGTTCTGGATAGTTAACACAAGCAGTTCCTTCTACGCCTTCTTGGTTCCACCAGTGTTTTTTCCCTGGCACCTCCCGATAGGTCACATCGTATCCTAACCGCTTAAGTCCTCTGAACATAATCTTGGCGTGGACAGGGGGTACTTCGTCGTCGCTTCCGCCGTGAAGAATAAAGGCAGGGAGATTAAGAGCGTTTTCCAAGAACACCTCTGCTCTGTCCTCGCGCAGGGCCATATCGCGAACAGAACGAAGCTTAGAAGGTGCGTAGATATAGCTTCTGCGCATGAAAAAGGGCACATACAGGTTGAAGCTGGTCCAGCCAGCACTGGGAGCGACGGCCGCGAAGAGGTCAGCGTGATGTAGTCCTACATGCCAGGTACCGTGTCCACCCATAGAATGCCCGGTGAGATGTATCCGATCAGGGTTTATCTGGTAGCGCTCTTTCATCTGGTCGAGCACCTCCAGGACATTGATTCTGCCCCAGTCCTGCCAATCGAAGCCGTACGGCCTGCGATTGGTAGGGCCAACCACAAATGCCCAGGACTTTGGAGTGTAGCACCCATCCACCCACCCTGAGGGAACACTGGCACCGTGGAGGGATAAGATCAGACCGTAGGTACTGTCGGGGGAAAAAGGTTCGGGGGGCACGACGGTGAACTCCTGCACAGAGCTGTCTGCCCTCGATCTGTAAGTGGTCCGGAAGCCCTGCCCCTGATGTCGCACCCGTAGAGGTATGGGCGCTGAAATCTGCTTGCCTGCTGCCTCGGCCACCAGCGACACAAATAGGGTGTCCTCAGTAGTCGTTACCTTTTCCTTGGTCTCCAACCTCAATGGCACTTTTTCGATGGTAAGCGGGGCCATAAAGGGAAGTGTGATTTCGGTCTGTTTGAATATCCCCTCACCACCTACCTTAAGGACAACTTCTTTGAAGGCCTGATTGGTGGTGTTTATTAAGGGGATTGCCATCCAGCGGTTCAGGACTTCACCGTCAATGGCATCCGGAACTGTGAGGTCTAAAAGCTTAAAAGCTATGGGGTCTTCCCCGGGAAGTATTTTGAAAATGACGGTCTTGTGTTCTCCACCTACACCGAATTTCAGCAATATGCGATTGGTTCCATCTTGGAGCACCACCGGCACCAACACCCGTACCTTACCCCGCCGGATTCCGTAGACATCTCCATAGTAGCGCCAGCCGTTCAGCCAGAAGGACCCCACTTTCTCGGTCAGTATCAGGGCGCGCCTGGGACCCTCAACATTAATCTGGGCATAGGCATAGCCTGTGCCTCTGATGCCTGCCCAGCCGTGATGGGCCTGAAGGGCATCCCAATCGACATCCTCAAAGCCGATCTTAAGCACGCCATCTTCAGCCTCTACCTTTTTCCAGCTAATCGTTCCCTCTTGAGCCATAATACTTGGATGCTCAAGTCCTTCCGCAGGTTGAATACCTTCCTCACCTCCCTGATCAACAAGGTGGTCAATGTATCCCTCTCTGGTTCCGGTAGAAAATGGCCCTACGGCAAGCCAGTTCTCGATAGTCAGGGTGTCATCCACTGAGGGGAGAAAGTCCCCCGCCTGAAGCTGGGAAAAAGAGGCAAGAACCAGCAGGCCAGCAGTCAGTGCGAATTTTGTTTGCTTTTGCATTACTGTCTCCTTTCAATCTGGTTTCAACATTGGCTGTGTTCTCCGCCCAAAGAGAAACAGAGATATGTGAATTACAAGATGTTACAGGCGAGATATATGGCTCGAAGGCGCGGTTCCCTACTTCTTTTTCTTCTGGGTTTTTTCTATCTTGGCCCATGAATCACGTAACGATACTGTCCGATTTAATACGAGTGCATCATCGGAAGAATAAACGGAATCGACGCAGAAATAGCCCCTTCTCTCGAACTGGTATCGATTTCCTGGTGCTGCACCTGCCAAACTCGGTTCAACACGGCACGATGTCAGTATCTCCAACGAGTTCGGATTCAAATAGGTTTTGAAATCTGGGCCATCCTTTTCAGCGGTTGGGTTTGCTTTTACGAAGAGACGGTCGTACAAGCGTACTTCGGCTTTGAGCGAGTGGGCAGCCGAAACCCAGTGCAAGGTCCCCCTGACCTTGCGTCCATCCGGCGAGTCACCACCTCGTGTCTCCGGATCATAGGTACAGTGCAGCTCGATCACCTCGCCCGTCTGCTCATCCTTGACCACCCCCACACAGGTGATAAAATATGCGTAGCGTAGCCGTACTTCACGACCGGGGGCCAACCGGAAGAACTTCTTCGGTGGATCTTCACGAAAATCCTCTCGCTCGATGTACAGTACGCGTGAGAAGGGAACCTTCCGTGAACCCATACTGGGATCTTCAGGATTATTAATGGCATCCATCTCTTCCACCTGGTCTTCCGGGTAGTTATCAATGACCACCCGAAGTGGATCCAATACAGCCATCACACGCGGAGCTCGTTGATTCAAATCTTCCCGGATGGTATGCTCCAGCAGGGCAATATCGACCATACTATCCCTCTTGGCCACTCCGATGCGCTCACAGAAATTTCGGATTGACTCTGGTGTATAGCCACGTCTCCGCAACCCCGATATTGTGAGCATCCGGGGATCATCCCACCCGCTCACATATCCTTCTTCTACCAATTCCAGAAGCTTTCGTTTACTCAACACGGTGTAGCTGAGATTGAGGCGAGCGAATTCGATTTGCTGTGGGTGAGATTCGACATTCAATTCGTTAAGAAACCAGTCGTACAATTCGCGATTGTTTTCAAATTCCAGTGTACAAATAGAATGTGTGATTCCTTCGACCGAATCCGAAAGGCAATGGGCAAAGTCGTACATCGGATAGATGCACCACTTGTTACCCGTTCTGTGATGTTCTGCATGTAGAATGCGATATATGACTGGATCTCGCATATTCAAATTTGGAGATGCCATATCAATTTTTGCTCGCAGCACATGGGAGCCGTCCTCGAATTCGCCTGCTCGCATGCGTTCGAACAGGTCCAGGTTCTCTTCGACGCTACGGCTGCGATATGGGCTGTCCTTGCCTGGCTCGGTCAAGGTGCCGCGGTATTCCCTGATTTGTTGTGCATTCAAATCGCAAACGTATGCCTTACCAGCTTTGATTAACTGCACTGCATACTGATAGAGTTGCTCAAAGTAATCAGACGCATAAAACAACCGATCACCCCAATTGAATCCAAGCCATCTGACATCTTCCTTTATCGATTCCACATACTCAATATCCTCTTTGCTGGGATTGGTATCATCGAATCGCAAATTGCAAACCCCTCCCTTGTTTTCGGCGGCGATACCGAAGTTAAGGCAGATGGCCTTGGCGTGTCCAATATGCAGATAGCCGTTCGGCTCCGGTGGAAATCGAGTATGAACTCGACCATCGTTTTTGTTTTTCTTCAAGTCTTCCGCGATGATACTTCGGATGAAGTCTAAGGGGGGAGTAGAATCGGTCGTGGTCATGGTTGGGGTTCCCGTCTCGTTTTGCTTTTTGGGTGGGGTATCAGCTTTGTTGTTGATGGGGATTATCCTAAGGTTTACCAACTTATTGTCAACCAATATTTAAATTTATTGTCAACTTGAGGCATACAATAGCAAGGCCCTGTTAGTGAACGCAAAATTGCGTGGCTCGGGTATTCGGGCTTTGAAATTCTCCAAAAGTGCATTGATATATTTTCCCTCATTCCCGAATCCGCATAAAAGACAGAGATCGATATCCTGCGTCATTCTTATTTCGCCCCATCGGATTACAGCTAATCCACCGATAAAACAAAACATCCATTTTCTCGCTCCCCAAAAACGTTGAAATTCCAAGCCGGCTTGGAATAAAGGATTCATAGCTCTACGGGACTTTTTCTCGTTCATATTCTAACCTGTTTGCCTTTCCCTCAGCCTCATATAAACCCTCTGTTGATCTACTAATCCGCTGCTCAGGCGAACCTCACCAATGTCACAGGCGTATTGCAACATTTCGTTGATTAGTTCCTGATTTCTCTTGTAATAATCATGAGATCTCAGTTCATTTCGTCTTACTTCTTCCAAAGAAAAAGCTGCTCTTTTCCAGGCTTCAACCCATCTTGTGATTTCTTTCTTATTGATATTTAAGGCATTTGACATATCTTTACCTCTATCCCCGCCCCGTTAAGGCCGCCGCAGGCGGAGCGAACGGAAAGCTAACCGGCTGCCGTGTAATCATAAAACACCTTCGCAAAAGATCAAAACCATTATAAAACTCAAGGCAAAAGAAAAAAGCAAAGAAAAGGCAGTCTGGTTCAGCGGCTTGTTCGACATATTATCGGTGAAATTTAGATGACTTGTTTGACTGACGAATAGAGATCAGACCAGTAACCCTGTCTGATACGGAATTTTGTGCCGTGATTATGTCCTGTGCGGGCATCAAAATCGACTAAAATCGAACCATCTTCGAGACAGGTTAAAAACTTTTCAAAGGAAAAGCCAGATAAAATCAATAGTTCTCGATATTTAAAAAATTCTCTTTTGTTTTCAACTTTAGAATCAGCGACAACATAAAAACAATTCATTACCTTTGAGCCAATTTTATATTCTAAATCATCGAATCCCCAGTAAGGTTCGGGATTCAAGGGCCCGAGCCCGATTCTCTCTTTCACGGATTCCAACCAAGCAGAAATCTCCTTATTTGATGTATCTGCTTTGCAGGAATCAAAAAGAAAGCGCAACTTCTTCTGCCCACGATCAACCAATATCCGAAAGCCCCTTATGGTGTATTCTTGGGAGCTTGTAGTTGACCTAAAGCTCATCTCAGTATCTGGATATTGTGTTCCAGCCTTCTTATGCCGCCATCCATAACAGGGGAGAAGTAGATTGGAGACAATTTTAGCACCGGTTGGAGATGGTTCTATATGCTTGAGAGTTACAAGAGAACTGGTATGTGCTCTTTGACCTTTGAGTTCCCACTCTCGTGCATTTGGTATCGGTAGATTGTTTTCCTCTATACCCAGGAGAGTCTCTAATGTGTTACCAACAGCACCGTCGTTCCGAGTATCGCGAGTTTTCTTTAC
>DAOVDP010000186.1 GCA_030669445.1 Candidatus Latescibacterota bacterium
TTTCCCAACTGAGGCTGAAAGAAAAAGGGGTGACTGTGCTTTCCATCCAGAGAGGACAGAAATTGTTGCCCTTTCCCAAATCTTGGCATAAACTTCAACCTGGGGATGAATTGGCCTGTTACGGTGACTTGGAGGCTATTAACCAGATTATTGAATGAGGAAATTCAACACTGGTCGGTCCGTAAAAAGTTTGCACCATTGATTTTTAACGCAAAGTCGCAAAGACGCAAAGAAAGAAGATACTCTTAATAATCAGATAATTATATGGCTTGTTTTTCTCTGCGCCTTTGCGTCTCTGCGTCAGATTTTAGACTTCTTACGAAAGAAACAACACTGAATAACACTGAAAGTCCCCGAAGGAGCATTTTTAGTTTTGGGAAAATCTGACTGAGAACTTCACGTCAGTGGTCCCAAATAAAATGCGCTGGATTTCGGTGTTCTTCGGTGTTCGATTGAAATTTGAAAGACTACACTGATTATGAGAAGTCAGCAGTTAATAGCAAGGCTACAGCTTAAGCCTGCCCAATCTTTAGCTCTCAGTTTCTTGGGAGTGATTCTGCTGGGCACACTGCTTTTAAAGCTTCCCCTTGCCTCGGCAGCAGGCAAAACCACCAGCCTGATTGATGCTCTGTTTACCGCCACCTCAGCTACCTGCGTGACTGGACTGGTAGTTGTGGATACTCCCACCCATTTCTCCACCTTCGGGCAGGTGGTGATTCTGTTTTTAATCCAGACAGGTGGGTTGGGGATAATGACGCTCTCTACCTCTCTGGCCCTCATATTTGGCAGGCGGATGGGATTGAGGAACAAGCTCGCTATGCAGGATGTCCTCGATCAAGTGGATGTAGAGGGCATGAAAAAACTTATCCTCTATATCCTGAAGATGACACTGGTCATCGAACTGATAGGTGCTCTCCTGCTTTTCCTTCGTTGGAGTGGCAGTTTAGGAGGCATTAGAGCGGCATACTTGGCCGTTTTCCATTCTGTTTCCGGCTTCTGCAATGCCGGATTCTCACTGTTTTCCAATAGTTTTGTCAATTATAGGTTTGATCTTATTTTAAATCTAATTATCACTTTCTTGATCATCCTGGGAGGAATAGGCTTCACCGTGGTGGCGGACATTCAACACACCTGGTTGAAGCGAGGCAAAGGTTCTAAACGCACATCTTTGACCGCTCACACTAAATTGGTACTCATAGTGAGTGCCCTGCTTTTACTGGGCGGAACCTTAGCCGTTTTCTTCGGCGAGTATCATAACTCTCTTCAAGGGCTTCCCTGGGGGAAGAGGCTTCTCTCCTCGTATTTTCAGTCGGTAACGGCTCGTACTGCAGGATTCAATACCTTAGAAATTGGCAGATTGACAAATGTCACTCTCTTTATGATCGTGGTCTTAATGTTCATTGGGGCCTCGCCGGGATCTACTGGAGGTGGGATAAAGACCAGCACTCTGGGAATTTTGGTCCTTTTTGTCCGGGCGATGTTCAGGGGACAGGAGAAGGTAGAACTGCTTAACAGGACCGCTCCGCAGGATATAGTGCGGAAGAGTGTATGCGTTATCCTTCTGGCAGCCACTTTGATCTCTCTGGTGATGATTCTCTTGTTAGTAATTGAAAAGACAAGTTTTATTCGAGTACTATTTGAAGCGGTTTCCGCTTTTGGCACGGTTGGACTTTCAACAGGGATAACATCTCACTTGAGTCTGACGGGAAAGCTTGCCATTGCCTTGTTGATATTTGCAGGCAGAATCGGCCCACTTACCGTGGCTTTTGCAGTGGGACGACGGAAAAGACCCCCCGGTGTTTCTTATCCCGAGGTGAGGGTAATGGTGGGGTAGAGAGACAGAGGGGGTGAAGGGGAGAAAGATCTTCGCACTTCTCCAACTTGTTCTACGGGGGACAGCTCATTTTTGTGAAGGGTCAGTGAAAATCGAGGAGGTATTGGAAAATGCAATTCGCGATAATTGGACTGGGACAGTTTGGCTTCAAAGTGGCCACCACTTTGGCGGCAAAAGGGGCGGAAGTGGTTGCTGTTGACAGCAATTCCGATAGGATAGAACAGATTAAAGACCAGGTCACCCAGGCAATCTGCCTCGACTCAACCGACGAAAGGGCACTGCGTTCCTTAGGACTTCAGGATATGGATGCTGTAGTTATGGCCATCGGGGAGGGTATCGAAGCCAGTATCCTGACTACCGCTTTGTTAAAACGCCTGCGGGCAAAAAAGATAATTGCCCGGGCCACCACCCCGTTACACGGACAGATCCTTAAAGAAGTGGGTGCCGAGAAGGTGGTCTATCCTGAAGACCAAATGGGCGAGCAATTGGCCAAGAGTCTCTTGGCCCCTCAAGTTTTGGAACAGATTACCTTGCAGACCAGCCACAGCTTAGCGCAGATCCGCCCCCGAAAAGACTTTATTGGCAAAACCATCCGCGACTTGGATTTTAGAGCTAAATTCGGGCTGAATATCATCGCTATCCACAGGAAAATCCCCACCGTGACCGAATCAGGAGAGAGTAGTTTCAAGATCCAGGT
>DAOVDP010000027.1 GCA_030669445.1 Candidatus Latescibacterota bacterium
TGGCCCTCACCCTGGGGGAGGTGCTCATCGATCGGCTGACCAGTGATATCGTGCGGAGGTACGGTATGAACACTCTCCGGACCGGCCTTGATAACCACTAAGTGGCGGTAGCTTACACCAGGGTAAAACCTCACTCTTCTCATTCCCAGCCTATCCGAAAGAAGCTGAATCAACTCGGAGGCCTCCTGGGTGCTGATGTGTCCGGCGCTGTAGTCTACCAGTCTGCCGTCTTCACAGGTGACTAAGTTACATCTGAAGGCCACGTCGTCAGGGGCCAGGGCTATTCCCATCCCTGCTGCCTCCAACGGAGAGCGTCCGGTGTAATGGACGGCGGTGTCGTAGCCCAGAATCTCCAAGTTAGCGATATCGCTTCCCGGGGGAGAAGAATCGGGGATGGTCTTCACCAGTCCTCCGATGCCGTTGCGGGCGATGTAGTCCATATTGGGGATATGAGCCTTTTGTAGGGGTGTTCTGCCGCCCAGCTCAGCTATGGGATAGTCGGCCATCCCGTCGCCGATTAAGATTGCGTACTTCAAGTCTTTTCCTTTTAGTTGTGGACACAAGACCTCGCCAACAGGGGGGTATGTGTTGGCAAAACAAGAAGCCCAGGCTATCACCGGGGTACGCTGGGCAACTGTGTCCTATTCGTCACGTCTGTGGGAAAACTAGAAACTTCAAGATCTTTGACGCGGCTTAGGAAATGCTATACGCCAGCCCTCTCGGGACGCACGGTGCAGAAGGCACTTTCATAGAGTATGTTGAGTAGTTCCTTTCCGTGGGGTTGTGGTATCCTTCTTCCCTCTTCTCTAGCTGTTTCTAACCAGAGTTCTACGGCTGTCTTGACCTCTTCTAATGCCTCCTCCTCTGTTTCTCCGAACGCAGAGCATCCTGGCAGTTCTGGTACCACCGCTATATACCCCTCATCCTCTTCGCTATAAAATATTTCTATCGCATACTTATACATTCCGTTCACTCCTTTTCTAAAAGGCTATACTTCTCAACAATTTTTATTCAGCTTCATCTGTTTGTTTCCTTTCCGCAAGTCCTATCTCTTCCACCACTGCTTCCACGTCGGCCTCTACCGTCGCGGGCTTTTGGGCCACGGCGATGGCCCGGTCTGGGTCCTTGAGCCCGTGTCCGGTGAGCACACAGACGGCTGTCTGACCTTTTCTGAAGAAGCCCTTTGGGGCCAGTTTGATCAATCCGGCCACCGAGGCGGCCGAGGCCGGCTCACAGAATATCCCCTCATAACGGGCAACCATCTGGTAGGCCTCTAATATCTGCTCGTCGCTGACGGTGTCGATCAGGCCGCCGGATTGGTCACGGGCCAGCTCTGCCTTTTCCCAACTGGCAGGATTGCCGATCCTTATGGCAGTAGCTATGGTCTCAGGTTTCTCCACCGGGTGGCCTAAAACGATAGGGGCCGCCCCGGCAGCTTGAAAGCCCAACATCTTGGGGAGCCGATCGCTCTGCCCCGCTTGGTAGTACTCCTGGTAACCCTTCCAATAAGCAGTGATATTTCCAGCATTTCCTACCGGCAAGATGTGGTAGTCGGGTGCTTTCCCTCCCAAGTGGTCGCAGATCTCAAAAGAGGCTGTCTTCTGCCCTTCTATGCGGTTGGGGTTAATAGAGTTGACCAAGGTAATGGGATAATGGTCGGTGATGTGCCTCACTAACCGCAAGGCATCGTCAAAATTGCCTCTCACGGCTATCACTTTTGCCCCTTCGATCATTGCCTGGGCCAACTTCCCCAGAGCGATGTGTCCTTCGGGGATAAGCACCACTGCCGCAATCCCGGCCCGGGCGGCATAAGCAGCCGCCGAGGCAGAGGTATTCCCCGTAGAGGCACACATAACCGCCTTTGATCCCTCCTCCACCGCCTTTGAAACCGCTACTGTCATTCCCCGGTCTTTGAAAGAGCCGGTAGGGTTAAGTCCCTCGTATTTTAAGAACAAATTTATTTCTAACCCGATTTTTTCTGCGAGATTCTTAGCGGGGATAAGCGGGGTATTGCCCTCTAAAAGGGTTATCATTGGGGTTTTCTCTGTTACGGGCAGGTACTCGCGATATCGCTCAATTACTCCCTTCCAAATCACGACAGTCTCCTCTCTTCTGTTCTGATACTTCACCCTCCTCTTTTATCTTTCATCTTTTATCTTTAATCTTTAATCTTTTTCTTTGATCTTTAGATCCGGCCTAAACTTCCTCCACTCTGATCACCTGAGTGGGTGCCTTCACCACTGGGAGCCGGTCGATGTTGCTGATTGTCCGGCGCATCGCCCTCTCTTTGGCCCGATGGGTCATCATTACAATAGGGACAGTCCCTCCTTGACGCCTCTCCTTCTGGATAACGGAGGCGATGCTCATACCCTCTACAGCCAACAGGCGGGCAATCTCAGCCAAAACGCCCGGCTCGTCTATCACGGTGAAGCGAAAATAGTAGGACGTCTCCACCTCCTCCATAGGGAGAAGTGTAAGTCGTTGATCAGCAGGTGGCATCTGGTTTTCAGTGGGCAGGGATTTCTGAATGGCTTGTTGGGCTATTTCAATCACATCGGCCACCACCGCACTGGCGGTGGGCATCTCACCGGCACCTTTGCCATAAAAGATCTGGGTACCCACGGCATCGCCAGTAAGCTCCACAGAATTAAACTCATCCTTCACATCTGCCAGAAGCGTCCCCGAGGGGATAAGCACCGGGTGGACGCGGGCCTCGATCCGGTTGTCCAATCGCTTGGCAATTGCCAACAACTTGATGGTGTAACCTAGTTCTCTGGCGTATTCTATATCCTGGAGGACGATATTTTCAATCCCCTCACAGAAGATATCCCCTATCTGAATGGAGGCATTAAAGCCAACTCTCAACAGGATGGAGAGCTTCTGAGCCGCGTCTTGACCGCTGATGTCTAAGGTAGGATCGGTTTCAGCATATCCCCTCTGCTGAGCCTGGCGCAAAGCCTCTCCGAAATTGCTTTCCTCCTGGGTCATTCTGGTTAAGATATAATTTGTCGTTCCGTTTAATATTCCGTAGAGTCTTTCTATCCGGTTGGCCACCAGCCCCTCTCTGAGGATGCGGATTATAGGTATACCCCCACAGACACTGGCCTCAAAGAACAGCTGAGCACCGTTTCTCTGGGCTGTCTCCAAAAGCTCCTCCCCGTGTTGGGAGAGAAGAGCCTTATTGGCGGTGACCACACCTTTCCCTTTCTCCAAGGTTCTGAGAATGTATGTCCTGGCAGGTTCTATTCCCCCAATAAGCTCAATTACGATAGAAATGTCGCTGTCATTGACTATCCGATAGGCATCTGTAGTCAAAATCTCCTTGGGCAGGTTAATCCCTCTGGGGGTAGTGATATCTAAATCAGCGATTCTGACTAACTGGAGAGTAAATCCTCTGCCGCGGGAAAGTTTTGAGGAGCGTTCCAGAAGCAATCTGGTAACACCACGGCCTACGGTTCCCAAACCTATCAGTCCAACCCGGACTTTTCTCTCCATCCCTCCTCCTCACTCGCATACTGATTAAGGTCTAACAAAATCAAGATAACCACCTGCACGAAATTTGCCAATCTATGCTAATCTAATAACCTTTCGCTCGTTACACAAGGGAAAAATTCAAGGAAGGCAAATATAGCTGTAAGGATGCTCCCTTGGAATTCGCTAATGATAAGTCAAACAGCCGGTTGAACCCAAATTGGATTCGTAATGCAGAGATTGTCCTTTCTGGTCCGGGCCTCAATCCGGAAGTAACACGGCCCTTCTACCTTCAGGTTGGGTATGTTGGCGAAGCGGGAACAGGGTCTTCTGAAGACCTTGATCTTACGCTCTTCTCTCTCAGATATAATTCCTTGGAAAACTTCTATCTTTTCAAATACCCCGAACTCCTGATTGGTTTTTGCCTCCATCTGCAAGGTAAAGTTTCTGCCGGCAACGTTTCCACCTATTTCAGCCTTTTCGTTCTCTTCGTTTCCCATCCGGAAGATTACAAATGGACCATCGGTGAGGATACAACACCCGTTACCGAGAGCATGCAGGATGGACTTCTCGCTCAATGCTCCTTTCACCAGAACGCAGGTGCGGACTTTCCCGAAGCAGTTGTGGTCGGCTTCGCCTATCTTTAAAAAAGGGATTCTGATGCGTCGCGAGCGGTTAAAATCCCCGTGGGCGTCGTTTCCCGCCAAGGCGAAGATTCGTTTGCCCGCCAAAAGCAGGCTGATCCATTCCTGTCTGCCCCGATGAAAGCCCAAATCCTTCACCCCGTTCCAGAACTGAAGTCCGCTCAGCCCAGGCTCCTCAAAATCGGCGCTGCGCCAGCTGCGGCGCTGAAGAATAAACCTCTGCGACAAAGGAATCGCCGCACAGGGATGGGCGGCATAAGCCACCCCCCCCTGTTCCCGTATCCTGGCAAGGACCTCCCCAATGGATAGTTCCGGTGAAACCCTGAGCAGCCTTTTCGCACTGTCGCCTGAGCCGGGGATAAACCGCTCGATGCCATATCCAAGGAGATGGATATTCCGTCCCCAACTGTTGCCGCAGGAGATCTCCTCACCTACTAAGGTCACAAAATCACCTGTGTTGAAATTCAGCTCGGCTACCTCCGTCCTCAACTGCTCCCAAAGGGGCAAGGCGGGACTATTTCTCACTGCATCCCCAAGATAATCGTCTAAGTCGTAGGAGTGGTCGGTAACTGCCATCCAACCGAATCCCATAGCCTGTGCCAGTTGCACGGCAGCAGCCACAGGACTGCCGAACTCCACCTGATCAGAGGTGTAGATACTGTGAAAGTGTGTCTCGCCATAATACCAGCCCTGACTTCGAGGAAGAGGCTCGGAGGCTATTTGCACCACCAGAGGAGCATCGCTGGTACGGCGGTAGTTGTCGTTGCGAACTATGTGTTTTCCTTTTTCGTCCCGAAACCAGAAGTCGACCTCAACAGCAGTCAGTCCCGGCTCCAGCGGATCTATGCTAAATACCCTGTGCCACAATGGACTCTCTATCCTCTCCCCTATCGGGAAGCAGATCGCCTGCGAACGCCCAGAACTGTAGTTGACATCAACAATCACCTGTTCCAACCAAATGGGATAGCGGCTGGCATCCTTAATCAGACATAGAATGGGGAGCTGTGTGGATGGTTCAACCCGAAACGGGGCATCGGCAATTATCTCTGGCTGCCGCCTCTTCAAAAAACTGGGGCAGTAGGGGAAAGTATAGTGGATTTCAGCATAGAGAGCTAAATAGACAGGATTAAGCAGCAGACCCCTCCTTTCTCCACAGTTGGTTAGCAGTTATCAACGCCCTACTAAGATCATAGCGCTGTGAAGCTGCAGCAAAAAATAGAGGATTCAAACCACGAATTACACGAATTGACACGAATAAAAATAAATAATTAGAGTAATTAGTGAAATTAGTGGTTAAGGAAGTCTTTGGGAATCTTGCAAAAGAAAGCAAAGATTGATTCATTCGTAAAAAGTCGAAAAGGAGGTCATTCTGAACGAAGTGAAGAATCTCATAGGTTTGTTTATACCAGGCAACTAGAGATTTTTCGACTCCGCTTCGCTCCGCTCAAAATGACAAGAGAAAGACTTTTTACGAAAAAATCAAGATTCGATTGATAATTCTATAAATATACTACTTTCAGCAACGAACGTCAAAAGATTTTTTAATCAATTCCTGAGCTAGCCTGTCTATGTGCCCTGATACCGCATAGAAACACAATTTGTTGTGGTGAGAGAAAAAAATCCCACGACATATAGTATTTTTCTCTTGACAAACGGTTTCCGGGGTGTTAGATTCTTACAAAAGGAGAAGGGAGAAAACCATGGAAGCAAAAAGTTCACGAGATGAGATTTCCCAGATTCGCAAGCGAGACGGCCGGTTAGTGAAGTTTGACCAGGAGAAGATCACCAATGCAATATTCAAAGCAATCCAGGCCGTGGGGGACACTGACCGCACCGTTGCCCAGAATACATCCAACCAGGTGGTCTCTATTTTGAACATCTTCTATCGGGACGGACGGGTGCCTGCGGTGGAAGAGGTCCAGGATCTGGTGGAGAAGGTCCTTATCGAGAATGAGCAGGCGGAAACGGCCAAGGCTTATATCCTCTACCGAGCACAAAGGGCAAAGCTTCGCCGCCAGGAAAGCGTGATGATGGACATCCGGGAGACCATCGGTGACTATCTGGATCAATCTGACTGGCGGGTTAACGAGAACAGCAACTCCGACTACTCTCTCTCTGGACTTCTGATGCACGCCGCCGGCGCGGCCATAGCTAATTATAGTTTGGAGGAGGTCTATCCCCCAGAAATAGGCGATGCCCACCGAAACGGCGACTTCCACATCCACGACCTGGGTATGGGCATCACCGGGTACTGCGCTGGTTGGAGCCTGAGACAATTGCTGCTGGAAGGATTCAACGGCGTCCCCAATAAGATCGGTTCTGCTCCGCCGAAGCATTTGGAGACAGCCTTGGGCCAGATGGTCAACTTCCTGGGAACCTTGCAGAATGAGTGGGCAGGGGCAATGGCCTTCAGCTCTTTCGACACCTACCTCGCCCCTTTTGTGCGGAGAGATGCCTTGGAGTTCAGTGAAGTCAAGCAGGGCATCCAGCAGTTCGTCTTCAGCCTTAATGTTGCCTCCCGCTGGGGAGGACAAACTCCCTTCACTAACCTCACCCTTGACTGGACAGTGCCTGAGGACTTAGGAGAAGAACAGGCCATCGTCGGAGGTCAACTGATCGACGAAAAATACGGGGAGTACCAGCGGGAGATGGATATGATCAACCGGGCCTTCTTAGAGGTGATGATGGAAGGAGATATGAACGGAAGGGTCTTCACCTTCCCCATCCCTACCTATAACATCACCAAAGATTTTGACTGGGACAATAAAAATGCCGAGCTTCTGTTCGAGATGACGGCGAAATACGGCCTCCCCTACTTCCAGAACTTTGTCCGCTCAGATCTCAACCCCAGCGATGTACGCTCAATGTGCTGCCGTCTGCAATTAGATCTACGTGAACTGAGAAAAAAGACCGGAGGCTTGTTCGGCTTCGGAGAATCAACCGGCTCCATAGGGGTGGTCACCATAAATATGCCCCGGTTAGGATATCTCTCCCAGAACGAGGAAGAGTTTTTTGAGAGTCTGGACCGACTGATGGCCATCGCTAAGAATTCCTTGGAGATTAAGCGCAAGCTGGTGAAAAGAAATATGGAAGAGGGGCTTCTGCCCTACACCAAACGCTACTTGGATACCTTAGAGAACCATTTCTCCACTATTGGCCTGATCGGGATGAATGAGGCCTGTCTGAATCTGCTGGACAAGGATATTGCCACTGCAGAGGGAAAAAAGCTGGCCCTACAGGTGCTCGATTTTATGCGCAACCGAATCCAGGATTTCCAGGAGGAGACCGGCAATATCTATAACTTGGAGGCAACCCCTGCTGAGGGAGCAAGCTATCGCTTAGCCAAGCTGGATAAAGAGAAGTTCCCCGATATGATCGCTGCCGGAGAAGAGACACCCTACTATACCAATTCTACCCTGCTGCCGGTAGGGAGCACAGATGATGTCTTTGAGGCCTTAGAACACCAGGAGGAACTGCAAGCCAAATACACAGGAGGAACGGTCTTTCACACCTTCTTAGGGGAACGAATGCCCGGTGGGGAAGCTTGTAAAAACCTGATAAGAAGGATTGTTTCTAACTTCAGAATACCCTACATCACCATCACTCCCACCTTTTCTATCTGTAGAACTCATGGATATTTGAAGGGGGAACAACCCCAATGCCCTCTCTGTCACCAGCCAACAGAGGTTTACTCCCGGGTGGTGGGATATTACCGCCCAGTGGTGAACTGGAACTTAGGAAAAAAGGAAGAGTTCAAGGAACGAGTAGAGTATGAAGTGGATAGACTTACCGCTCCTCTGAAGCGCATCCGGGCAGCGGAGATTGAACCTCAAGAAAAGGCCGGTTTGGTTCAGAGTTGCAAGTTTTTCTTCTCTGAGAGATGTCCTCACTGCTCCCTGGTTAAGGCCTATGTGGAAAAACTGGATCTGCCAGGAGAAACCATTGATGCCGGAACCCCAGAGGGGTTAGAAGAGGCCAGAAAATACGACGTTCGTTCCACTCCTACCCTTCTCTTCTTCGACAATCAGGACAACCTGGTAGAGACTGCCTCCAGTCTAAGTGAGATAAAAGATGTTTATAAAAGGCTTACAGAAAACCTCTCTCCTAGATTATCCCGGAAAGATAGTCTCGATCTTGTTCTTGGGAAGATGTAATTTTAGATGTCCTTTCTGTTACAATCCCCAGTTGGTCTTGCATTATCAGCAGATACCCGACATAAGCGAAGAGGAGGTACTCGAGCATCTGCGGTCCCGTAAGAGATTTGTCGATGGCATCTCTGTGACCGGGGGGGAGCCTACTCTGCAGTCCGATTTGCCTCTTTTCTTAGAAAAGGTTAAGAAAGAAGGTTTTTTGGTCAAGATAGACACCAATGGCACTCACCCGGAGATGCTGCGGCAACTTTACCAGAAGGGACTTTTAGATTATCTCGCTATGGATGTAAAGGCTCCCTTGGATAGATACGAAGAGGTGGTGGGGGCGCAGGTAGACACGGGCAAGATAGAAGAGAGTGTGCGGTTGGTTAAGGCGGCTGAGGTAGAGTATGAGTTCAGGACAACCGTTGTCCCGGGATTGCTGGACGGGGATGACATAGAGAAGATAGGCCGCTGGCTCCAAGGGGCAACACACTGGGTGCTGCAGCAGTTTGAACCTCATCAGTCTATTGATCCGACTTATTGCAATAAAAAGCCATATAGTACTGAGCAGATGAACGAGTTTCTCCGTCTGGCAGAGAAGTATGTGGAGAGATGTGAATTGAGAGGGGTTCAAGAGAACAGGCTGAGGTAGGACGGACTTTCAAAGGTACTGCCATTTTTTTTGCCCTTGATGAGTTTAGAGAGTTTATTATCTGTTAAGCCTTCACTTATAACTGATGGGGAAGTCTTGCAAGTAAAGAAAAAAATGGCTTGACTTTTCCCCCTTTGGTTTGTATTTTGTGTTTTATAAGCTATGTTACCAAACAATACACTGAGAAAATCGGCAGTCCTTGGACCAGATTATGAAAAAGAAAGGGGCTAAAGATGCATAATCTTTAACTTCGCAGCAAAGAGGGATTGGCGAAAGTTACTTCGCAGATCCTAATCGATAGCTCCATCCGTGCTCAACTTCAGAAGCAATCCTAATCATTAATAAATAAAACGCAGACTCTTGATATAGTCAATATAAATAATATGTTAGAATACTTTAAATTACTTAGAGATAAGGAATGTTAGATCCAATAAAACTTGGAACTTATATATTATTTTTTATACCTGGTTTCATATTCGTTCAAACAATTGAACATCACCTTTTGAGAGAAAAGAAACCTCAATTTGAAAAAACACTTGAAATAATTTTATGGAGTGCTGCGATATGGACCATAAGTGTTATTTTCCCAATTTGGTGGCCTTGGCATAGTGCCCGTGGAGAACTAGTGAATGGTATTAATGCTGTTATACAGAATGATCCCAAATTAGAAAATATTTTTTCAAAAATAATTGAGCTAAATAGATCTTCTATCAGATATTTTTTTACAGTTTGTATATGGTCTTTTATTATTGCTAATTTATTAGGATGGGTTCGTAAGGAGAAGTATTTGGATGCCATAATAAAGTGGATTACAGGTAGGGATTGGTATCCATCGGTTGCATTCAGATTTTATAAAGAGAACCTGGATAAATTGATCGAAGTCAGGACAGATAAAGAAAGGTACATAGGGATTCTCTATAGTGCTCCTGATACCCAAAATGATAATTATATCATTATTACAAGTCCGTGCATATTAAAAGATGTTAATGGTAAAACAAACAAAATACCTCTTGAGTTTGTGGACTCGATAGTATTTAGATTAGATGAGATAAATATTGTGAGAGCGTATAAAGAGAATTTAATTCCTCAAAAAACGGACAAAATAAAAAGAGAAGAGGGATGCTAAAATGGCTGAGAAGAGAAAGCGATTAGACGAATCTTTTACTGGTAAGACATTAAAGAAAAGCTTGACTGGAAATTCAGAAGTCGAGATTGATTATTCACAAATAGAGATTTCTGATGATGGCGAAATTGTTCCGGCCGAAAACTCTACAAATAACAATGATTCAGACAAAGATTCGAATTAATAAGATCCATATAACGAACATCTTATTTTATGTATCATAAAGCGGGAATAGCTCAGTTGGCAGAGCGCCACCTTGCCAAGGTGGAGGTCGCGGGTCCGAACCCCGTTTCCCGCTCCATTTTTTAGGGTTGCTTTTGGAACGCCTTTTTTTATATTTCAATTCCTGAGATCTGATCGGAAAAAGACTAACAACCTTAAAGGGGAAAGGTCTCACTGGTGGGTACAGCCAAGAGGCGAAGGTCTGCAATTTGAGACAATGGCGCGGTAGCCAAGTGGTAAGGCGGCGGTCTGCAAAACCGCTATACACCGGTTCAAATCCGGTCCGCGCCTCCAAACATTATTGTGCGGCTTTTATAGTATTGTCAATTAAATCTCTGTTTTTTTTAGCAAAGAAATGATTTAATTAAACACTGAAGCACACCGAAATGCACTGAATAATGTTTGTTCAGTGATTTTCAGTGTCATTCGGTGTTAGGTTTTTAGAATTTAATTGCGCCTTCGCCGCGCTAAGCTATTCAGGCTTGTATCTTCTTCTATATGCTGGATCGGAAAGTAGACGATGCAGGCTTTTTTTTACTTACCAGAATTGTAGGCAAGAATCACATTGCCACATCTCTACGGAATATAGACTGAGGATTATCGATCCTGCTCTTGGGGATATTTTCCCCACACAAATGGCTAACAATGAATACCCCCGTTGTGCTAATAACCTTAGGTGACCCTGCTGGCGTAGGGCCAGAGGTAATTGTAAAGGCATTTGGATCCGGAAGACTGCCAGAGTCAGCAACGGCTGTAGTTGTTGGGCCTCCCCA
>DAOVDP010000099.1 GCA_030669445.1 Candidatus Latescibacterota bacterium
GTATCTGCCTGATTATCCATAAATGGGCTTGGCGCAGCGCCTAACAGCGTCTTTGCGACGTTTCGCTAAATCGCCTAAAAGCAACTACGCAAACACGTAACGTAATATAGAAATCGATTTGGACAACAAGTATAGAAAAAAGTTGGAGGCGCGGGAAAAGCGATGAGTAGAAAGCAATCATCACTATGCGCATAGTATTTGAATGGGATCCAGCCAAGGCAAAGAAGAATATTCAGAAACACCAAGTTTCCTTCAACGAGGCCGCAACGGTGTTTGGCGATCCGATGTCAATGACGTTTTATGACCCTGACCACTCGATCGATGAAAACCGATTCATCACTGTGGGGTTATCACCTCTTGGCAAACTGCTGATTGTTTCACATACAGACCGAGACGACCGCATACGCATTATTAGTGCGCGAAAAACAACGCGCCGAGAGAGAAAGTTTTATGAAGAAAAACATTGATACGGAGATTGATGACGAGCTTCGCGCTGAGTACGATTTGTCTCGGCTAAAGGAAGGCGTCAGGGGTAAGTATGTGCAGCGTTACAACGCAGGCACCAATTTGGTGCTATTGGCCCCAGATGTGGCAGAGGTTTTTCCTGATGATCAAGCAGTGAATCAAGCCCTACGCCTCCTGATGAGAAGCGCGAAGACTCATTCGTAGGGGCAGACCTATGTGTCTGCCCAAATTTGGGCGCACACGCGGGTGCGCCGCTACCAGAAGCCCGCATGAACGCTGATTTAGCAAGATTGTTGTCCCCCAGCAAATAGCACCATTGGTTAATACTGAGGCTAACCTTTCGCTGGACCAGACGCGCCTTTTCGGGCGACTCTTTGCTGGTCTTTAGGCTTAGTGCTTGAAGGAGTGTTTTCGCACGAGAAAGGGCACCGCTCAGATCAAGGCCGATAGGGAGAACCACTGACCAAATCCTGAAAAAACTGTGTCTTCTAACCGAATTCTGGACAACTTGGTAAGGATTCATTATGTCAGACGCAGAACCAGCGGCACTTATAACGCAAGCGGTTAATTTAAATATTTCGATCTGCGAGGACACACACCTGAACATTAGAAGAAGTGGCTTTTTCGACAGAATCTCACCACTCACCAATTAACCAGTCACTGGCAGTTAACGAAAGGAGAGGTCTATGTTCTGGAAGAGAACGTCTGTAATTGTCACCGCTGCTGCTGTTTGCCTTTTGGCAGTTAGCACAATAGTTCATCCAAAGGATTTGAAGATCGGTTATATCGATTCTGGGAGAATCCTGACTGAGTCCAAGGATTATGGTGAGGCGCAGAAGAAACTGGAGGAGCTCAAGGCGGATTGGCAGAAGGAGGCTGCCGCCAAGGAAGAAGAGTTAAGAACACTCCAGGAGGAATTGGAGCGGCAGAGACTCCTCCTGAGCCCCGAAACAGAGAGGGAAAAGGAAGAGGAGATCAAAACAAAGTATGAAGAATATCGCAAATTTGTTGACACCATCCTCTCTCCTGAAACCGGAAAGCTGGCCCAAAAGACCCAGGAGTTGTCAAAGCCTATCTACAACAAGATTAATACTATCCTGGAGAAAATAGGGGAGGAGGAAGACTACGATATCATCTTTGACGCCTTCCCTCAAACCATTGTCTATGCTAAGCCAGACTACGATCTTACTGAAAAAGTACTGGAGGAGTTAAACAAAGAGGAAAGATAACATACCAAGAGGGATGGACTAATGCAGGTAACGGCAGCCGAGATTGCCCAGATGTTGGAGGGGCAGCTTTACGGTGATGGGGAAGTTGTAATCAAAGGAGTAGCACCTGTAGAGGAAGCCAGAGAGGGAGATATTGCCTTCGTTATCCAGCGAAAATACCAGAGGTTCCTGAGGTCAACTAAGGCCTCGGCAGTCATTGTTTCCCAGCACACCCAAGCTGCTGCTCCAGCCTGCATCGTAGTCTCGAACTCCTCCTCTGCCTTCCTCAAAGTGCTTCGTCTCTTCCAATCCCAGAAGTTGCAGTCTCCCCAAGGTGTTCACCCTTCTGCACTGATAGGGAAGGAGACGAAACTGGGGGAGGGGGTCTCCATCGGTTCCCATACAGTTGTGGGCAACCGGGTGGAAATAGGAGACGGGGTAATTATGGGCGCCAATATAGTCGTTGGCGACGGCTGTCGGATAGGTGAGAAAAGCTTTATCCACCCTAATGTTACCCTGCACGAGGGGACAGAGATCGGCCGAAATGTGGTAATTTACTCGGGGGCAGTGATTGGCAGCGATGGATTCGGCTTCATCGAGGAAGATGGTAAGCTCTGCCGAATTCCTCAATTGGGCAAGGTAATAATCGAAGACGATGTGGAGATCGGTGCCAATGCAACTATTGACCGGGCCACGATGGGCGCCACTCGGATAGGAAAAGGTACTAAGATAGATAATTTAGTTCAGGTTGCTCACAATGTTACTGTGGGGAAAAATACAGCCATTGCCGCCCAAGTGGGTATCTCTGGAAGTACAATCATAGGGAACAATGTAAAAATCGGTGGGCAGGCGGGATTTGTCGATCACATTCAGGTAGGAGACCGGACCAGTGTAGGCGCCCAGGCTGGGGTAACGAAATCTATCCCCCCCGGTGCTTCAGTCTCCGGCTACCCTGCCCGTTCTCATATGACAACCAAGAGAGTAGAAGCAGCTCAGAGCAAGCTTCCTGCTCTTCTAAAAACTATTCGTGAGCAAGAGAGGCGAATTAACCAGTTAGAGGAGCGATTAACAAACCAGCAGGTTGGACCAAAATCCCAAAAAGAAAAAAGGAGAACTAATGTTTAAGCACCAGCAAACGATTAAACAGGAGGCATCCTGTTCCGGTATAGGCCTGCACACCGGCAACAAAACGACGGTTACCTTCAAGCCGGCGCTTATCAATACGGGCATTCGGTTTATCAGAATGGATCTTCCTGATCGCCCAGTTATCCCAGCCGATATCGAGCATGTCACTGACATCTCCAGAGGTACCACCCTGGGCATCAATGGAGTAAAGGTTCACACCGTGGAACACTTGTTGGCAGCATTGGTTGGTCTGGGAATTGACAATGCGATCGTAGAGATCAACTCCAATGAACCACCGGTGGGGGACGGCAGTGCTCTGCACTTCGTCGATGCTTTAACTGAAGCGGGGATTGTAGAACAGGACTCACCCAAGGATTATTTAGTAGTCGAAGAGATGATCAGGTATGACGATGTAAAGAAAAAAGGCATTGAACTTATGGTTCTTCCTTCAGACGAATTCAGAATAACCTTTATGAGCCATCCCAAAAGATCGACTGTCGGAGCACAGTACACGGTAATGTTCTCTTTAGAGGACGAGTTCGTCACCGAATATGCCCCAGCCCGCACCTTCGGATTCCTCAGCGAGGTGGAGAAGTTGCGAGAACAGGGGCTGATCAAGGGAGGAACCCTGGACAATGCCCTGATTATCATTGACAAACCCGTGAACCAAAACGAGTTAGACTATCTTCGCAGACTGTTCAACCTGAAAGAGACGGTCTCCTTCGGCAAAAATGGCATCGTCAACGGCACGCCTCTGCGTTTTCCAGATGAGTTCTGCCGACACAAGACTTCTGATCTTATTGGCGACTTTGCCCTCTTAGGCAATCCCATCAAAGGACATGTGATGGCGGTCAATTCTGGACATGCGGCCAACATTGAACTGATAAAGAAAATCAGAAAAATCTATCAGAAAAAGGAAATACGAAGCAAGTACCAGAAAATTAAGAGTAGGAATTTCCTGTTTGATGTGAATGCAATTCAAAAGATTATGCCTCATCGTTACCCATTTCTGTTAGTGGACAGAATAATCGACCTTGTCCCAGGGGAAAGGGTCATCGGCTTGAAAAATGTGACTATAAACGAGCAGTTCTTCAATGGCCACTTCCCGGGGCAGCCAGTTATGCCAGGAGTACTCCAGATTGAGGCTATGGCACAGGTAGGGGGAGTATTGATGCTGAATACCGTGGATAATCCCCGGGATAAGTTGGTTTATTTTGTATCCATTGACAAAGCTAAATTTAGAAAACCTGTGGTGCCGGGGGATCAGATTCGATTTGAGCTGGAGATGCTCCAATACCGCCGGAGAACCTCTAAGATGCAAGGTAAAGCCTTCGTTGACGGGGATCTGGTGGCAGAAGCTGAGTTGACGGCTATGATAGTGGACAAAAAGAGAGAAAACAGTGTCAATTCATAGTTCTGCGATTGTAGGTCCAGGGACTGAGCTATCCGAAAATGTTTCTGTAGGCCCCTTTTCTATAATTGAGGATGGGGTGAAGGTTGGCGCTGGTACAGTAGTAGGTCCCCATGTGCTTATTGCTAAAGGAACCAATATCGGACAAAAGTGCTCAATCTGTCACGGGGCAGTATTGGGTACCGCACCCCAAGACCTCAAATATCGGGGCGAGGAAACAACCTTAGAGATAGGCAACCGCACGGTTATTCGAGAGTTCGCTTCCCTTAACCGAGGCACCAGTGCCCGCCAAAAGACTGTTGTTGGTTCCGATTGTCTGATAATGACCTATGCCCATATTGCTCACGATTGCTTCATTGGTAATTATGTTATTATAGAGAATGCAGTTAATTTAAGTGGACATGTCACCGTAGAGGACTTTGCTATCATAGGAGGAGTGGTACCAGTACACCAATTTGTTAAGATCGGGCAGCACAGCTTCATCGGAGGAGGACTCCGGGTAAGTAAGGATATTCCCCCGTTCATCAAAGCCGCTGGCGAGCCGCTTCGCCCAGTAGGTCTTAACTTGGTGGGCCTGCGTAGACGGGGATTCTCAACCCAAACCATAGCTACCCTGAAAAAGGCCTATCGAATCTTGTTCCGTTCAAACCTTAACACCTCTCAAGCAGTGGAGAGAATCTCTAACCAGGTGGAACAAATAGTGGAAATCCGCATCCTGCTGGAATTTATTAAAAACAGCCAGAGGGGCATTATTAAATGAAGCAGGTGTTCAGCTACAAAAAAGCCGAGACACAGAAAACCCCAATATCATTTGATCTTCGCATCTTGGTGCCTTTGTGGCCAGACCTTTTGAGATATCCAATCACAAGAAATCGAAAAGGGCTTTATTGACCGTCGTCTCCCAGGGCGGTCATTTTTTTCCGGGAAGGGCAACCCCTTTTGAGCACTCTGAAGAGCACTGTTTTCCGGATGCGCGGCTATATCCCCATTCCCTTGCTGGTGTTAATGCTTATATTGGCGGAGACAACC
>DAOVDP010000179.1 GCA_030669445.1 Candidatus Latescibacterota bacterium
AAGGTCAAGCAACTCGGCATTACAGATAAAGAGATTGAGGATGCTGTTACGTGGGCAAGACAAAAGTAGTATTGGACACAAATGTTCTAATTTCTTCTTTGCTGAAACCAGGAGGTAAGGCCAGGCAAATCTATCGGTTGGTGTTAAGGGGGAAAATAAAGCTCTACATTTCCAAACCCCTATTGAATGAGGTAGAGAGAGTATTGGAGTATCCCAAATTTGAGATTGAAAAACTCCAAAAAGAATTGTTTCTGAAGACCCTAAAAAGAGTAGCTGTCTTTGTTTACCCCAGGCAAAAGATAGACTTAATTAAAGAAGATCCTCCAGACAACAGGCTTCTGGAATGTGCAGTTACGGCACAGGTAGATTATCTCGTCAGTGGAGACAGCACACACCTTTTGCCTTTGAAACATTTCCAGGGAGTAAAAATAATGAATCCAAGTGCATTTTGGAATATATATCAGGAAAAGTGAGAAAAATAGCTATGTTGATCGCCACCCAAAATTGACCCACCTTCGTCGTTGAATTTTGACCCACCCTTATTGTTCGTTCAGTTCATTCAATCTGGACCAAGTTTCGTTTCTTCACCCACAAAGAAGTTTTCCCCCAAGAGAACGGTGGTAGTCTTCGCCTACTGGGGTATAAGGAAAATGACCGGTATATTGCCCATGGTCTGGAATTCGACATCGTCGCTTAAGAGCTGGCAATCCATAATCAGGTAACTGATACTCTGACTTCACAAGCCTACGCCTGTACCCTTGGCTTTTTCGGCGATTTCCTAGAGATGATCTAAGAGATAGAGGTGACCGAAGGAGCGGGACTTAAAGAAACTCAGAAGTCCTGGACTCATTAAGACCTCTGGCTGCCAGGTGGGGCGACATGTTATGCCTGGTTACTCATAGTGTGTCCTCATACGAATAATCTTCACCGTTCTTTCCTCATCAAATATTTGGTAGACTAACCGATGCTGAATACTTATCCGTCGGGAGAATGCACCCGATAAATCACCCCAGAGTTTCTGGAAAGTAGGAGGGATCTGGTAGGGATTCTCATGCAGGATCTGGATTAGCTTGTCAGCTTTGCTACGAAGGCCGGCAGTAGATATTTTCTTGGCATCTTTCTGTGCTTGTTTGGTAAAAACCACCCGCCAGCTCACCACTCAACATCCTCTGAACATTCCTCAATAGGTGTTGCTAAACCTTCCCGAATAGATTCTCGCATGCCTGGAATATTCAGTAAGAAAAGAGTTTCTTGAATGGCACGCCAGTCATCCTCTGATACGAGGACAGCATTACCACGCTTGCCGGTAATTACAATCGGCTCATGTGAGGATAAAACTTCATCAATGAGCCGGTATAGTTTTGACCTGGCCTCGGTTACTGTAAGGATGGGCATGATTTACCTCCGTGGGATATGATTCTACATTCAAATAGTACGTTATTACGTACATTTTGTCAAGTTCAATGAGGGAAGACCACCTTTGTGCATGGAACGGGAGAGTGAGAAGATTCCTAAATCTCAGCTACATATTCTTTAGAGGAGCGTTGAATGTTTCAAAACCTCGATATATATTGACAAATGCCGAGGAATTGTTATAGTGTAGATATGAAGTGTGATACTAGTCAAAAGGTACTGCGTCTTGTCCGTAAGGGAGGTGTGCTCCGCCCACGGGATCTGGATGCCCATGGGATTGCCCGTGTCTACCTGAGTCGTCTTTGCAGGGTGGGGCTGCTTGAGCGGGTCGGTCGTGGGCTGTATCGGATCTCGGGTGCCCCTTACGCTGGAAGGGAGAGCTATGCCAACGCTTGCAAGCGGATCCCGAGAGGGGTGATTTGTCTGCTTTCCGCCCTGTACTATCACGAACTTACCACTCAGGTGCCCTCCGAAGTCTGGATGGCCATCCCCAGGAAAGCATGGCTTCCCCGCCTTCAATCTCCACCCCTGCACATTGTTCGCTTCTCAGAGGCGACCCTGCGCGCCGGTCTAGAGATACATTCGGTTGGCGGTGCCGAAGTAAGGGTGTTCAATCTCCCCAAGACCGTGGCTGACTGTTTCAAGTACCGGAATAAGATCGGTCTGGACGTAGCGCTGGAGGCCCTACGGGACTGTTGGCGGCGGCGCCTTTGCACCATGGACGAACTGTGGGAATATGCTGGGACCTGCCGGGTGCAGAACGTGATGCGTCCCTACCTGGAAGCCCTGGTCTCTTGAGGAGAAACCGGCGCTCTCTCAATCTTTCCGCCTCGGTGCGAGAACGACTTCGGAATGTAGCCAAAGAGCTAGGCCTCGACTTCGAGCTGGTGTTGATCCGCTATGCGGTGGAGCGCTTGCTTTATCGCCTGGCCGTGTCACGCCAGGGGAACCAGTTCGTGGTTAAGGGCGCCATGCTGTTTGTTCTCTGGGACAATAATCTGTACCGGCCTACCCGGGACGTGGATCTTCTGGGCTTCGGGAGAAGAGATCCCGAGCGCCTGGCACGAGTGTTTCGAGAGGTATGCGAAGAAGAAGTGGAGAAAGATGACCTTCGCTTTCCGGCTGAGAGCGTATCCCCGGGAGGTAACTGAAACTGAAAAGGCGGAAACTATAGTTCGCCTGGGCATAGCCAATAGCCGAATGAAGGACTTCTACGATCTTTGGTGGATGGCTTCCCGATATGCCTTCCGAGGTGAGACATTGGTGCAAGGCGTAGCAGCCACTTTCCAGCGCCGTCAGACCAAAGTTACC
>DAOVDP010000102.1 GCA_030669445.1 Candidatus Latescibacterota bacterium
AAGATAGGCTTCAAGGGGGCAAGAAAGAGTACCCCTTTTGCTGCTCAACAAGCAGCTTCAGCGGCGGCAAGAGAAGCCCTGGTTCTGGGATTGCGCCGGGTAGAAGTGAGAGTTAAAGGGCCAGGAGCAGGCAGAGAGGCAGCAATTCGATCACTCCAGGCCGCTGGGTTGGAAATATCGGCAATTCGCGATGTTACCCCAATACCCCATAATGGATGCCGACCACCTAAAAGAAGGAGAGTGTAACTGGACTATGGCTAGATATAGAGATGCTGTCTGCAAATTGTGCCGCAGAGAGGGCAGTAAGCTTTTCTTGAAAGGTGATCACTGTCTCACCCAAAAATGTGCCTTAGAGCGAAAGGCATACATTCCAGGTGAACAGGCACATCGGAGGACAAGGAGATTGTCACAGTATGCCTTGCAGTTGAGGGAGAAACAGAAGATAAAGCGAATATACGGACTTCTGGAGAGACAGTTTAGAAAATGCTTTCAAGAAGCCGTCAGAGAGAAAGGAATCACCAGCGAGAATTTCCTCCGACTGCTGGAATGTCGCTTCGATAATGCAGTTTATCGGTTAGGATTTGCTGCCTCCCGACGAGCAGCAAGACAGCTAATAAGACATAGACATTTCCTGGTCAACGATAAAATCGTCGATATTCCCTCATACGAACTATCACCGGGAGATATAGTTAAGGTGCGCGAGAAGAGCAAACAGCTGGAAGCAATAGCTAACTCCCTTAAGAAATCTGGCAGGGGAAGAGAACTTCCCTGGCTGAGCGTGGATAAGGCGAATCTATCCGGAACATTACTCAGCCTTCCTGCCAGAGAAGAGATTCCGGTTGCGGTAAACGAGCGTTTAGTGGTTGAGCTTTATTCAAAGTAGATTCACTATATCCCGAATGTCTATTTTCTGTATAGCTTACCTCATCCCATACTATACCGAGAGGTTTAGATTATGAAGAGAGATTTTCATATGCCGAGATGGGTGGAGATTGACCAATCCACCCTAACGGAAGATTATGGTAAATTCATCGTTCAACCATTAGAGCCAGGATTCGGGGTCACGCTGGGCAATGCTCTGAGGCGGGTATTACTCTCCTCAATCAAAGGAGCTGCCGTTCAGTCGATCAAAATCGACGGTGTCTACCACGAATTCTCCACCATTCCTGGGGTAGTGGAAGATGTGACTGAAATAGTGCTCAACCTTAAGGAAATATGTTTTAGACTCCACGATACCGACTCTAAGAAGATCATTGTGGAGAAGCAGGGCAGCTGTGAACTGATGTCCAAAGACCTGGAAGTAGAGCCGTCCATAGAGGTCATTAACCCAGAGTTACACATTGCTACCCTGGGTGAGGATGCTCATCTCCGGGCAGAGATCGTTTTGACTACAGGTCGAGGCTATGTTCCCTGCGAAGAGAATAAATTACCCAACCAGCCCATAGGGACTATAGCCATAGATTCCATCTTTTCGCCCGTTCGGAAGGTAGACTACAAGGTGGAGAACACCAGGGTAGAACAGAAGATAGATTACGAAAAGCTGACCTTAGAGGTTTGGACGAACAAGGTGATTAGTCCCCAGGATTCAGTGAGCACTGCGGCCCGTATATTAAGCGACCATCTCAAGTTATTTGTTGATTTTGAGGAAGAACCCCAGGAGCCGGAGGAGGAGATCGACCAGGAGAAGATTCGGCTAAAAAAACTTCTCCAGATGCCGGTGGATGAATTAGAATTGTCGGTGCGATCGAGCAATTGCCTGCGAGCAGCCGAAATCAAAACTTTAGGAGATTTGGTGCAGAAAACAGAATCCGAGATGCTCAAATATCGTAATTTTGGGAAGAAGTCCTTAAGTGAATTGCAGAATGTCCTGGAGAAGTTCGGAATCTGTTTTGGGATGAATCTGGCAGAGTTGGAGGTAGAAAAGGAGGAAGAGACGGATGCGACATCTTAAACAGGGTCGCAAATTAGGCAGAACATCCAGCCACAGAAAGGCAATGCTCCGGAATCTGGTGACTTCTCTTGTCGAGCACGAAGGAGTCAAAACCACCGACGCCAAAGCTAAAGAAGTCAGACCCCTGGTTGAAAAGCTGATTACACTTGGCAAAAGAGGAGATCTACACGCACGCCGACAGGTATTAGAAGTGCTTCGAGGTAGGAAAGTGACAGCCAAGCTCTTCGATACAATTGCTCCCAGGTTCGCCGACCGAGAAGGAGGATACACCCGAATTATCAAAATTGGACAACGTAAAGGAGATGGAGCTTCCGTTTCTTTAATCGAGATCCTGGGAAGAGAGCGAAGCGTACCTAAGGCGGAGACGAAAAAAGGAGCATAACCCAGAGTCAATATCATAGCGCGGCAAAGCCACAATTGAAAATCAAAACAATTCGAACCACGAATTACACGAATTAACACGAATAACAATAAATAATTAGTGAAATTCGTGGTTAAAGAAGTCTTCTGAAATCTTGCAAAAAAGAACAGAGAAATGAGTGGTAATACTTAAAATCCCCAAGGGGCAGAGTAGCTACCCGTAAGCTGCATTGCCCCTTTTTTGTCTTGGTGAGGAAACTTGCTTATGGTCTTTCCTCTGTTCTTCAGAAAATCAGTTTCGACTGTCTGCTTCTTGATCTGGCTTATTACTCCCTTGCGAGGGGAGACAACAGAGATCAGGGCACTGTGGGTGGTCAAAGAGGCTCTTTATTCTCCCGCCACTGTGCTTCAAATGATAGAAGTAGCCCGGGAAAATGAGTTCAACCTGATCCTGGTACAGGTGAGATCCCGAGGGGATGCTTACTATCGAAGTCAGTTGGTCCCCCTGGCAGAAGCGATTCAGCAAAGCCAGAATCCAGGATTTGATCCTCTGCAATTAGCTGTCGAACAAGGACACCGCGCTGGCCTACAGGTGCATGCCTGGGTTAACACCTTCATCCTCTGGTCCTCCTCCTCCCCCCCTGTCAACCCCACCCATATCTTTCACCTTCATCCCGAATGGTTCGCCTGTTCAGATGGCAGCGAAACCAGACCGGGGGCGATATATCTCTCTCCCGAACTGCCTCAGGTAAAAGGACATCTATTGAGTGTGATAGAAGAGATCATCGAAAATTACCCGATAGACGGTCTTCATTTAGACTATGTGAGATATCCCAATAACCATTATGATTACAATCTTATGGCCAGGACGAGGTTTATGCAAAGATACGCCATCGACCCTTTAGGCCTTGCTCAGGGCTCAGAGAGACTTGCCGGTCTGTTTGGAGTGGTGGGGATTGACAACCTATCTGAGAAGCGATTGGCCTGGAGAGCAGGACAGGTTACGGACCTGGTAGGGGCTATTCATGATTTAATTTCCAGTGAGAACCCCGGGGTTGCACTTTCAGCGGCGGTCAAACCTGATGTGCACGAGGCCTATTGGAACTGCGGGCAGGATTGGGCAGAATGGGCTAACCGGGGGCTCATCGACTTTGTCATCCCTATGGCCTACTCCAAAAATACTGAATTGGTGGTGCAACAGGTCAAACAGGCTGTGAGGACGGTAGGGCGCGAACGCCTTTATGCAGGCATAGGAACGTACAATAAACCCATTTCGGAGACTCTGAGGCAAATCCAGACCATAGAAACCTTGGGAGTGAGAGGAATCTGTTTGTTCTCCTATAACAGTTTAGCGAAACAGCCGGGAAGTTTTGAGGAACTGCGAGGTGGTTTTTGCTCTCAGCAGAGGAAAGGAAAAGATGATGAGAAATAAGATATTGTTGCCTTACTCGCTTCTGATCTGCGGAATGCTGGTTTTCTCGGAGACTTACGGAAAGACTACGGAGACCGCCAGGGAATGGCCCATCTCCGGCACCCCTGTGCTGCGGGAGAGGATGCGTGACCTGGTCGAATTCTATAAGAAACCAACTTCGCCAGCCAAGAAACCAATTGAATGGAAAGTCGGACAAAAAGACACCCTATGGGCTTGGGATTTCCGTGATAAGTCCCATTATCAAGTGCCTGCCACCTGCCGGGGAATAGGAGTATATTGCTATGTTTTTGTAGAGGATTCAGTGTGGACCAACCGGGTGGACTCTGCAGCAGTGGCCGGCTTAATGAATGCCTTCGACCGGAACTGTAAGGCAGATCCCCGCAAGGGGATCTATCAGATAGATGTGGAGACCTTCGGGAACCCTCCCGACGTGGACGGAGATCCCAGGATATTCATCTTACTTTTGGATATTGAGGATGACTTTAGCGGAGAGGGAATCTACTACGGCGGGTACTTTTACTCCTTGAACGAATACCACCCCGATACGCATGGCTGCGACATTTGCCAGTATAGTAACTTCCGGGAGATGTTCTATATCGACTGCAATCCGCTTGATGTCAAAGGGGAAAGAGCCAAGGGGGTTTTAGCCCATGAATTCCAGCATCTGATCCACTGGGAACAAGATCTGGATGAGAAGGACTGGATCAATGAAGGCTGCTCCGGTTATGCTGAGTATGTGTGCGGGTACCGCAGCCGCAGGGTGGGAGACCATTTTCTGGCCAATCCCAACAACGGCCTCACCGACTGGAAGCCCGAATTAGCCGATTATGAACAGACCTTTATGTTCATCGCCTATCTGGCCGAACGCTACGGGGGCAGGCAGACCATAAAGCAGTTGGTGGCCGAAGCGGCAAACGGCATAGAGGGGGTTAACAAAGTACTCGCGGGGAAAGGGGCTAATTTCTCCTCGGTGTTTGCTGATTGGGTGATAGCAAACTATCTTGACCAAGAAGGGGAATACGGCTATCAGATGTTTGACCTTCCTACTGATAAGATTCCTATCACTCAAATAATTTCTCTTCCTGATACCCTTAGAGAGACCGAGCCTCTGTTAGAACATTGGGCGGCTGAGTACATTGAACTTCCTGTGGTAGCTGCCATCGAACTCAACTTCCAAAAATCGCTCGGAGAATTCCTACTCCAGGTAGTTAAGAAAACGGGAGGAGAGATCTCAGTCATTGATTTCCCTGTTGAGCAAAATACTGATTCTCTTTCTGTCTCCGGCTACGATACCCTCACTTTAGTGGTGGCAAGAACACGGGGCTACCCTTACCCATATCAATGTATCTTTGAGGAGCTTCCAAATTGTGTAGAGCTGGTGAAGACTGAGACAGGG
>DAOVDP010000092.1 GCA_030669445.1 Candidatus Latescibacterota bacterium
AGGGACAATAGCTGTGGTTTACTGAAGCTGATAAATAGGGCATTTGTTTGAAGGAATGTCCCCTTGATCGGGAAGGACCAAGCAGTTTTTAGAATGAACAGTTAAGGTAACAAAGATGAAAAGATGCTCCATAGTAGAAAAGGTCCTGATATTTTTAGGCCTGTGCTTCTATGCAATTAGTGGTGTGGTAATTGGAGAGGTGGGGGCTGAGGTTAAGACTTGGAGTGTGGGTGGCGAAAGGTATCCCTGGGCCGAGTTGGGTATGCTGACTGCCTTTGACGATGCCACCAGCCTCGGAGCCATTCAACCCATACAGTTTCATCCCGACGAAAATATCGTCTTGTGTGATGAGATGCCTGGGAACATCTATATTAACAGGATCCTGGGAAAGAGGTGCTATTTCCAGGCTGCTCCGCCAGATCCCTTCTTCAAGAAAGGTGAGAACCCACGTTCCTGGTATACTACGACAGGGTATTATTTGGAAGGTTATAGGCTTGTGGATGGGAATGTCCAGAGCATGTTTGTCAGGACAAACCCCAATTATTTGCATTTTCTTGGGGACTTTTACACCATTGATACCGGTGTTACTGTCCCGGCGAACAGAGTGGTGTTCTATCCCCCGCAGGAGGGTATAGATGCAATGGGGATACCTTTTGCAGAGAGGTATATCAGGGGATATGAGCTGTCAATGTGCGTCACCGAACCAGAGTTCTTCAGAAGTGAGAGGGAATACCATATTCTGGAACAGACATTGGCTCGAGTTCCTCAAAACTTCGACAGTGTGACGGAGGTGAAGTTCCCTTTGCAAGCCCTGCGATTCTTGAGGCTGCTAAATACTGGTGACTCCCCTCATATAATTGCAGAGCTGGAACTTTACGGTGAGGGGTTCGCGCCTCTGACGACGTATGTGTCTGAGATAATCGATCTGGGTAAACCGGTAAATTTGGGAAAGTTGAACTGGCAGATGACAAGGCTGAAGGCAGTGACAGAAGTGCTGCCGGCAATAACAGAGAAAGGGAAACTAATACCCATAGAATACAAGGAAATAGCTGGAGAGATGATTCCCACGATAACAGAGAACGGAACAGAAGTGATACTGAAAATAGAACGCGGAGTGGTAGTGGAGAAGAGAAAGAATGGGACAACGGAGAAGACAAGTATAGAGCTTTTCGAGGTTCACAGAGTGATAGACGTGATCCCCGATGCCGACGCTCCCGTTTGGATGGAGGTGCAGACAAGGAGCGGGAGGGACGATTCTCCTCTTGTCTATCACATGATCAATGACATGGGGGGAGAGACTGTTATCAGGGGTGAAGACCGGGAGGAGATGGAGAGAAAATACGAGGAGTTATTGGGGGCACCTCAATATTATTGGCAGCCGACACGTCCGGGGATGAGGGGTTCCATCACTTATGACACGGAGAACTGGAGCTCCTGGTCTGTACCTTATTTGGAGTCGGGTGAACAGATCAGGTCACCAGGCCCTCGCAGGTATTTTCAGTTTCGGATCACCCTGAGGAGCGACTCCTTCTGGCACTTTGGCAGGATTGACTCCTTGTCTTTTGAGCATTCTCCGGTTTTGGCCGATACTGTCTTAGGGGAGATCGCTGTTTTAGGCGATCCTAATCCCCCAGAGGGGGTAGCTGAGGTCTTTGCCGGTCATCTCACCACCTTCACCTATGATGTCCGGGCTGTGTTTGCTCCCCGGAGTCGGGGTGGTTTCGATGCTTTAGGGATCGCTATGCCCTCTGAGGTTACCTTCAACAAGTTGGAGATGGGGAGTCCTTTGGTGCCGGTCACCCCTGCCAGTGTGGACACCTCTGATTCCAAAGTGCTAACTGTTTATCTTCCGCACAAAGTCACCCGCATCAAGAACGATCCGATCCGGCTGACATTTGACACTACGGTGTTGACTCACACCGCATATTTCATTGGTCAGGTGTTTGACACTGAGGGTGTTGATTTGTCTCAGGACATCGAGGCGGGCAATGCCAGAGATGAGGTTTCCACCGACAAGCTTAAGGTTCTGGCCTCTGGGGCATCCCTTGAAAAGAGTCTGGCCTCTGTTGCGGTCTCCCCCAATCCGATAACTCCCAACGGCGATGGGCAAAATGATCAGGCAACGATCTCTTACGTGCTTCTTCGGTTAACAGGAGAGGCTGAAGTGAACATAGGGATATATGATCTTTCAGGCAGTGAGGTTTGGGGGGTGTCGTCGAAGAAGGAGACCGGCAGATACACTGAGGTGTGGAATGGGAGCAATAATGATGGTGGTCTTGTCCCTCCTGGGGTTTACATCTGCAAGGTGTCTGCCGATACTGATGCCGGTGCTTTCGAGGAGGCGCAGACGATAGCCGTTGTCTATTGAAGTTGACATTATCGCATTTCCGTGCCATTGGGAGGAGCGTTAGCAACGAAGCAATCCCCTTGTTTCTGGTAGGGGCGCACCGGTGTGTGCGCCCAAAGTTGGGCTCGAAAAGAGGTGAGAGTTAATGGGAAGATTGAAATCATACCGTTGTCTACTGGCATTGGGCATATTGCTATGTTTAAGCTCTTTTCTGAGTGTTGGCAGTGTGCGAGCGGGTACTTATCGCATATATCGGAAGTCCCAGTGGGAGAAATGGGCTTTTCCCAAAGGAGTTGTAAAGCTGGAGGCCGACGGCAGGGTGAGCCTTGTCCGTCTCCATGCCAGAAAGGACAGCCTGAATGCTTGCCTGGACGCAGATGAGTTTAAGCACTGGAGTATCGCTAAGAAGGACACCGTTACCGGGGGTATAAAAGAGGCTCGTTCAAATAGATGGGACGCTGGGAAGATTATAGACGGTGATTACAACACTTGCTGGAGTCCTGACCCGAGGGACGATTTGGAGGATTGGTGGATCGAAGTTGATCTGGGCCGTGCGGTGGCCGTAACAGAAGTCAGGCTGGTGTTCGCTGATAAAGAGGGCGCCAGGCCATTCAGGGACTTCAGGGTATACAAGTCTGATGGAACACTGATATATCCAGGTTCGCCCATAGTTGAATATACACTCATAGGGAAAACTACCAGGCCGAATACAAGCTCGGTTGTGAGCTATAAGCTTGGCTTCAGCAAGGCCGATACTACCAGTGCAGGAGGTGAGGTGACGCGGGCGCTTGACTTTGACCAGGTACAGTATGTCAGGGTCATTCTCGACTCTAAACTCGACTCCAAAGGAAGCGAGAATCCTGCGCTGGCTGAGTTGGAGGTCTACACGTTGGGTGACAATATTGCCCTGGGGACTGATCAACGCGGTGGGAGTTTGGTGGTCCACTGTTATGAGACGAGTGGCCATCACCTGAACGATGGGGATCTGACCACAAATTGGATATTCCCGACCCTGACAGATGAGACTTGGGACAAAGGCCGCTCCACGGACCCAGATGCAGGGCCATATTTTGAGTGGGACTTAGGTAACCTGTTCTGGCTGAACCAAATCGTGCTCTGGTTTGGGGGCCCCGGCTTTGCTATGGGTAGATATGGGTCTGCTACTTATGCTGAGGGTTATATTATTGCAACCTCTGATGGGTCGAAGACAACGGAGGGAAAGTTCGATTATGAATTGTTAGCCGATGTATACAACAGGGACATACCTTATCAGTATAACTTCAGCCACGAGTTTGAACGCCGTAAGGCACGCTATATCTTCTTCCGGCACGCCCACGGAATAGGCAACTGGGTTTCAAGGCCATCCTTCGGTGCCCTGTTGCACCAGATACAGATCTTCGGTGAGGGCTATCCCCCAGGTGTGACTTTAACCTCCGACTTTATAGACCTCGGGAAAGCGAAGAATATAACCAGCATAGAATGGGTTGCGGATACTCCATTAGGGACAAGGCTCAAGATTCGATCAAGGTCAGGCGACAGGATGGAGGTTGTGAAACACTGGTATAATCATTGGGCGCAGGAGATTACTGAGGCGGCATACTACAAGTTGCCCCCCCCTATGCGGGGGAAGATCACGGAGGAGATCCGACTGCCGGATTGGAGCTCCTGGAGTCAGGTGTATGACTGGTCGGGGCAGAGCTTTCTTTCTCCCAGTCCCAGGAGATACACACTACTGGAGATGACCCTGGTCTCGGATAACCCAGATACCTGCCTGACTCTAAACTCGCTGTCCATCAATTACACCGACCCGTTGATAAAAAGCGTCATGGGCGAGATCACCCCAAGGGCCGTTCCAGCAGATGTAGTGAAGGATTTTGTGTATACGGTTTCCTCGCTTCGGGGGTATGGGGACACCGGGTTTGACCGGGTAATGATCAATGTCCCCTCTCCAGTGGATTCCTCGGACGTTTTCCTCAGGGTGAACGGGGTTTCTGTCCCTCCGAAATCTGTTATCGCGGGGGACGACTCCTTAGTGGTTGATATTGCTGAGATCGTGCAAGCTCATCGGGTGACTATGCGGGAGGGTACCATAAGGAAGGGACTCACCACTTTCGTTGTTCGAGAGGATCTCCTGATCGCAGGCAGGGATACCTTGGCTTTGTATGGGGCCCCTGTCACCATCCAGGGAAGTAGGGTGACTATAGGGCGCACGCGCCTAACGGTTCGAGGCGGTTCTGTGATCGTTGCTGATTCAACCCTTTTGTCAGGGACAATAACGCTTGAAGGGGATTCGTTGGTGGTTCACAATGACCCTGTGGAGATTGGGTTCAAATGTCGGTTCATCGAAAATTGCACGCTTCTCGATGCGTTTGTAGGCAATTCAGCAAAACCAGGTCTTTGGCAGAGGATCGACCCTGTGCGAAGGGAAGCAACCACTGTTGCCCTGCCGTCACTGCCAGCCAGCGATAATTTGATCGGCAATCTCTCTATTACTCCCAGGATAATCACCCCGAACGGCGATGGTGCAAACGACGAGATGACTGTCAGCTTCAGCGTATTCAAAGTAAACAAACCAGCGAAAGTGACGATCTATGATCTGCGAGGAGAAGTGATCAAGGAGTTGGAATCGGCATCAGGAAATTCTTATGTCTGGGGTGGTTGGGATAGTTCAGGAGAGAGAGTTGCACCTGGGATTTATGTCTGTCAGATTCACGTGGATGCCGATGCTGGTGATAATACTGCCACCCGAACAGTGGGAGTTGTCTATTGAGGATGGCATTGGAATATGGTATTCGGTTTAACTTACGGGAATTCATGGCTCTTACGCACTTGCCACGAGCTATCTTTGAACTAACTGTTAATTAAGACAAGGAGTGGTGCTATGAAGAGAATATGCAAGATCTCGGTCTTGCTCCCTCGCCTGCTGAATAGGGTTTGTTTAACAGGGCTGGGGGTGGCATTCATACTTAGCTGGGCAACGGCTTCAGTAGCCCAGTCGAGGGCCAGTTATAACCCTCTTGTGCCAACAGGGCCTCATATAATAGCTGAAGCTCTCGATCCAACCTTGATTAAGTGGTATCTCCCCCAGGAGTTGTATCGTGAATAC
>DAOVDP010000117.1 GCA_030669445.1 Candidatus Latescibacterota bacterium
CCTATGTCAGGACTGAGATCGGCCGCATAACTGATGGTTCCTCCGTCGTGTTGGGGATCTAAATTGGACAGCACCAGTATCACCTCATCGATAGGATCGCCAAATCCGTCGATGTTAATCTGTCCCTGTTGAGAAATGGGAAAGGGGATAATCTCCTCGGCCACTGCCGTACTGTCATCCCAGTCGATCTCCAGTATCTTGGCCCCCCAGCCACAGAAGCCGAACTTGCGGAGGAATTCTACTTCTTCCCAGCCAACATCATCACCGTCTATCTTGATTGAAAGCTGTCTTTTCTCTCCTGACTGTTGAGGAAGGAAGCGGACATATCGGGACCCCAGGTGATCTGGACTCCTCTGGCTGTCCCATACTACCTTCAGCGGATACTGAGAGTGGATGTTTTCTTGCAGTATCGCCACAGAAGGGTATCTTGCCCCATGAGAATAATGAAATCTTTGAGATAACTCACCAGAGGGTTCCTTTATCTTTAAGCCGTGTCTGTCTCCGGCAAGGGCATTCCACAGGGTGAACTCCTTAAATTCGCTGGGCAGACTGGAGCCCCTCTCGGCGAAGACCTCTCTGAAGTTCATCAGGTAGGAGTACATCCGAGGCTCCATCGCCTGATAGATCTCCTCGACAATCTGGTCACCATATTTCTGGGAGAGATAGAGCATAAATATCACATTGCCGTATTCGTGCTCTCCGTTGAAAAGCTCAAGCGACTTTTCTGGGTGAAGAAACCAGGGGATCATCGGACGCAGGCAAAACTCCTGGCCGTCGGGTTCACCCGGTTCTTCTGCCTTGAAGACTCTGGTTTCAATCCACATAGCACAGGCTTCCATAAACCAGCGATGCATATAGGCGTTGTAGCTCATCTGCACCGCATGGAAGAACTCGTGGGCAGAGGTACACTGCAGGGCCTGGCTGCCTTTGAATTTGCCCAGCCATTGAAAATAGCGGGTATTGGCAGCGAAATAAACAGAATAGGTAGCACAGGTACTGCTCTGTAAATCCACCATATACTCGGGCATAGTGAATCCGCCCCAGGGACCAGTAAAGAAATATATGTCCCACTTCTCATCTCCACCATTGTCGGTCAGCCACCTGTCATCAGGGGGACGCCGGTAGCTCATCTGTTCTACCTCTACACAATAGGCCTTCTCATAGGCATCAGCAGTTATCTGTACATAGTCAGGCACCCCGTCAGCAGGGGAGATGTCCTCCAGGGACACACTGTGAGGTCCGCTAAGGGTGTAATGACAGCGGAAGTGTTGGGTGTCATAAACAATGGGCAATCCCTCCTCACGGTAGTAAGGACTCTTAGGGTTATCAGGACGCAAGAAGAAAGGACTCAGCCTCTCCCTTTGCTCCGGAGATAGGAGGTTCCAGTTTTCCCTTAGCTCAATGAAATACAGAGTATAACCCTCGTAGGGCAAGAAAGGTTCAGACAGGTCGCTAGAATGCAACACCTTGTCTACTGCCTGGTCCAGGAATTCGGTGGCTGCTGCCTGGGAGGAGACAGGGGTCACTCTAATCAAGGAAATCGCCAAGCAAAATAAGAAAACCCTTACCCACAGATTTTTAGTGAGATTCATCGAAATATTCCCCTTGCTGTTTTTTTTCATTCGGAAATCCACCGCTTAGCAGCCCACGAATTTATTCGTGGGTCTGAAAAAGCGTTAATAACACAAGTTAGCCGTTTTAACGGCTTAATGAGGGAGTTTTTTGGGTCTCCTATGGATCATAGGCTTTTTCAGATCGGTCAGGTTCCTGACTGAAAAACCGATGAATCGGTTGCAATATCCCTCTGTTTTGTCCCCCACGATTGAAATCGTGGGTTTCTTTTTCCATAAATCATATGTGCTGATGGGACTCCCTCGCTTTTCCATCGTAAATCATTTCCCCAACCAGAAATGCCTTAATTTGCAATTATTTAATAGACAGAGGATTCTTTTGCATGTTTGCACTGGCGTCACAAATGAAGTATTTTCAGGAGTGTTAGGTTTTCGTTCCGTGGAAACTTGAAGGTCTCTGCTACTTTTTTTTGCGTTAATTTTCTGGATTAAGGTCTTTCTCCCTTAGGATATTGTACGGCCGACCACAAATTGCCTCTACTTCCTACAATAGGATCACAAGTTTTTCAGAACTTAACCATAAATTCCCCCACAAACAGCTCTCTTCTGTTCCAGTGGCGCTCGGCATAGTAGAGGCGTCCTTGGGGATCGTAGAGATAGGACTTGAAATTCCTGGTAGTCTGATCGGGCTCTATGTAGCGGTAAGTGAAGCGAACGGTTGCGTCAGGGGTCAGGTCGTATTCTGTGATCAAGTGGAGGGCCTTAGCATCGCCACTCCGCTCAGTATGTCGAAGGTTTAAGTGCTCTTCGGTCGCTTGCCCCTGGTAGTCGGTGTAACCGGCAAGGCCTTGCACTGAGAGACTCATCTGGCGATAGCTGTGAAGATTAGGGTCAAGAACATACTGGAATTTAACCCCTACTGAGCTGTCTGTCCCCTTCTCCACCATCTCGTAGTCATTGCCCGGGTTGTCAAAATCCCAGAGCCGGTCTTTGCGATGGGCATAGGAATTGAGGACTTTGAACAGCAGCTTTGATCTCTCCGAGAGATCGTAGTTGAAGGAAAGGGCCTGGTTTGCGGTGAAGTGCCTTCGGCTTTCCTGTTCGTCGGCGATGGTGTCTAAATCACCCAGATCTTCTCGGAAGCGCAGTCTATCGGTGGCAGTTCGGGCAGCGTAGGCCTTATCCACATCAGACCAGCGGGGCAGAAGATAGCTCACTATCGCATATCTCCTGATCACATACCGGTCCTGATCTCGGAGGTAGACCCGTCCGAAGGGGTCTAAGGCCAGAAGGTCCAGATCGTGCAATTCCGGGTCGCTCTTGTCGATCTTGAACACCACCTTCTCCAGCAGGCGGCCGGCGGGAGAGAATATCTGCACTCTTCGGAGGAGCTTGAGATATTTCGGGGGAGGTCCAACCTCATTGAGTTCTTCCTCTTCCAGCTCAGATTCTCCCTCTTCTCCAGGCAGAAATTCCTCTTCCAACCAGCGAGCGGTTGCCCTGCCTTTCTTGGCAGTGAAGGGGTGATCCTCAAATCTTCTTTCAAATTCTGCTTGGTCGGCCACTAAGCACCGGCCAGAGGGGGTGCTCACCACAGCAAATGGCTCGGTGAGTTCTCCCTCACCCAGGCCCTTTCTGCCGAAACATAGTTGGAACTCTCCGTTGGAGTCAAATTTAACAATTCGGTTGTTCCCGGTGTCTGCGACATAGACATATCCCTCTCTGTCCGTGCAAATATCCTCAGGACTATCAAGCTGTCCGGGCCCGTCACCATAGGAGGCGAACTCAAGTAGTTTCTCTCCCTGGAGATTGAACCTAAGAATGCGGTGGTAGAGGGGATCTAAGGCAAATACCTCACCCTGAGGGGAGATGGCAAGAGGTAAGGCACGGTCCCATCCTTTTGGTTTGATAGCCAGCGCATACCTGCCCTGTTGATCGACAATAGCAGTGGCCGGCACCAGGGCTTGGGGTTTGGCCTCTGTGCCACCTATATCAATAGTTCTAAGGAGCTTGCCTTCAGCATCAAAGACATAGATGCAGGGCACAAATTTATAGAGTTTGGGATTCTCGGTCTCGGGAATGTGAATCCCTCGCCAGTCGGTAACATAAATCCTGCCCTGTTGGTCTACTGCGATATGCCGGGGGTGGTTGAAGAGAAATTCCTCACCCCCTCTGATCTCCAGAGGACGAGGACCCAGTCTTTGTACCCGGCGATTGTCGCTGTCGGAGATATAGACCGTCCCCTGTTGGTCGAACGCCACATAGATCTCCTGGCCGAACTGTCCCCAGGCCTCTCCTTTGCCGCCAAATTCCTCCTCAAACTGAAGCCTTTCTGCTGCTTGAGAAACTAATGGAAGCGCCAACAGTCCGCAGAGTAGAACCAACCTTACAATTTTGTGCATCTTATCCTCCTTTAGTTAAGACAACCAATGAATAAAGTCCAACCCAAATTCTTGAAACACTGAACAACACTGAAACAACCGAAAAAATCATAGAATAACTCTTCTGAATTCTAACTTCGGTTTGCCAAAATTGATAAGCAGTCCCAACCGAACCCGAGTGGCTTTGAGATAGTGTTTTAACTGAGCGTAATGGATCTTTTCAATATTTTCTACTGTTTTCAGCTCGACAATAATTTTGTTTTCAACAACTAAATCGGCAAAATACTCTCCAACAACCACATTATTTTCAAAATAAACCTTCAGAGGTGCTTGCTGCTGGCAATCAATCCCAAGCTGATGCAACTTATAAGCAAAGGCATTTTCGTAAACTTTTTCTAAGAAACCATTTCCAAAATAATGGTGAATTTCAAATGCGGCTTGACGTATTTTCTCAGTTAGATCTTCGTAAAGTAAGTTTCCCATCGACAATTGAGATCCTCTTTTCGGTGTTTAATTTTCCAGGCTGGGATCAGAACACTATATTTATCCCCCCGTAAGCTACTGTTGTTCTGCCCTTAAGCCACCCTTGGAAGCGCAGTTTCCCTTCCTCGCTCCAGTGCCGGTAGCGGTGATTCATGAAATCTCCTGGATTTTTCAGGAAAATGGCAAAG
>DAOVDP010000069.1 GCA_030669445.1 Candidatus Latescibacterota bacterium
GCATAACCAGCGATTTTTAGAAACCTGCGAAGATGTAGGGGTTAAAGAGATTCTGCGAGCTCTAATCCCCAAATCTCAGCATCTTCCATTGCTGCGTCAATGTCCCCATCAACCTTAAGACTTTCGGCAACGATCTCTGCCCCGCATTCTTTAAGTCTATACTCAAGCAGATCAACTGCCGCGCAAAATGTGTCAGGATATAGCTCACTGTCGCCCGGCCCGAAGGCCGCCGCCCTTTTTCCAGTGAGGGATACACTTCCCACCTTGTTATAGAAATCGATAAAATCATCCTGCAGTTCACCTTCACCCCAGGTGGATGAACCGAGAACAATCAGGTCATAATCCGTGAGTTCATCGACATGTATTTCGTTTATTACATCCCTCACCGTAACCTCTACACCGCCTTTCTGGAGTCCCTCAACCACAGCTTCGGATAATCTTTCCGTGTTTCCTGTCGTCGATCCGTAAATTACGATAGCCTTAGCCATTTTTTAATGCCTCCTTTTGTCGATTTTCGAGACCCTTGTCGGGACATTTTATCAATCACTTGGCTAACTGGAACACGAGAGAAAAGGACCTGACCTCTCTCATCTACCCCTCATCTTCGCAGTTTGATATTTGATGAGTCTTTGCCATCCTGCTCTTCCAAAATATAGATATGAGGCAGGGAAATATCGACGAGAAACATCAATCCCATACCCAGGAAGAACGCCAGATGACCGTATATGAAACCAAGACTCTCTATGCCCGCCTGCAGCAGTTCCACAAAAGAGACCAGGATCATCACCCCGGCTGAAAAGCCCAGGGTAAAGGCCATATATTTCGGCCCTGGTTCTTTGTAGAATATTCCTATAACGCTGCCAATTGTGGTGGACAGGCCAGCGAAAGTAGCAAATAGCAGTGCAACTAAGAAAGTCGAATCCACGGTTAGTTCTCTTCCTGCCAAATCATCATAAGCTCCTTGCCGACCCTATCCTACAGATGCTTGGCACAGTTCTCACAGTAACCTATGATCTCGAATCTCCGTTGGGAGGGCTCAAATCTGTGCTTCTCGCACACTCTCTGTTGAACCCTTTCTATCGTTTCATCGGTGAACTCGATGATCTTCCCGCATCTCAGACAGATTAAGTGATGGTGCTTAGGCCCCAGAGTATGCTCGTAGTGGCTGTGCCTCTCGCCGAAGATCACCTCCCGCAGCAGGCCACATTGGATCAACAGCGCCAAGGTTCTGTAGATTGTTGCCTTTGACACCCGGTGGCCGTTCTGCCGTATCCTGACAAGCAAATCCTCGGCTTCAAAATGCTTGTGGATGGAGAAGGCCTCCTCTAAGACCCTCTCCCTTTGGGGAGTGAATCTAAATCCCCTTAATTTGAGAAAGCTGCTGAATATCTCTTTTTTGTTCATACATAACTGCTTTTGCAATTGAGTCTAAGTTTCAACTACAACGTACGAGAAAAAAAGGAAGTTCTATCTTACATGTGGAAACATCGTCGAGATGGACAACGCCCTCGTCAAGTGCAACAAAGTTATGGGGTCGTCTGTTTTCCTATTGAATAAAGATCACTTTTTCTTCCTGGCTTTCTCTGAGAAGACAGCAAGAACCAGTAGTTACCATCGGCACTTACTGCATACTGGATGTTCGCTCATAGTTCTGACAAAATCAGAATACGTCTTTGAACGCCTAATCTCCCGTAAGCCTTCATTAAGCGCATTCCCTATATAAAATTCAGGAAGGAAACAGCAGGGAGTAACCTTTCCCTCTGCGGTAACGAAGATACTACGCTTAACCACCTTACAGGGCAAGGAATGTTTTGTTGGCAAATATAACTTCAACTTCCACTCCCTTGCCAACCTTTTTACCTCTATAAAGAACTCCTTCTCCTCAACGACAGAGAGGTATTCCACAGTCGGGTCTACCTTGTGGATGTTAACCAGTCTATGTAGAATCACCGCATCTATACTCAGTTCGCAGGCGACTTCCATTAAATCCAGAATTTGGTTAACACTCTCTTTGTATACGGTAATATCCAGATAAATTTTGGGGATTCTGAAGCCCTGCTTATCTTTTTCCCTTATTAGAGCCTCAATCTGAGGTAAAATTACTGGAAGGCGTTCTTTATGGTATATCCCGAAGGCGATCTCCCTTAGACCGCTGCTGAAGACCTTGTCTATATTTTCCCCGATTAACGTTCCATTGGTGGTAAGGTTCGTATAGATCCCCTCCGATTCAGCATATTCTATCATCTGAAACAACTGCGGATTTAACAGGGGTTCACCCCATCCGTGCAAACCCACATAGCGGAAATTTCCCGACTCCAATATCTTCTCAAAATTATCTAAGGAAAGGGAAGAATCAGGGCCATGCAGATTTCGCCTCATACATATTTTACAATTCAAGTTACATCTGCGAGTAGGCTCAATTTGCAAGGTCAAATGGGGGTATAGACAGGACATCACCTTAAGCATCCAGTTTCTCAATTCTTAATAGCACACGGATAACACAGATTACGCGGATTTACACAGATTTGTTCTTGTCCGTGCTAATCAGTGTTATCCGTGTCATCAGTGTTCTATTGCTCACGTCTTGCGTGAATACCGGTTCGCGCACCAGTTTAGCCCTTTGCTTTTCGAGAGCTAAATCCCCGGGTGAAGTTCCACACCAACCCTACACAAAGGGCTGCCAAACCACTAATTTGGGGCCACAGGCGGCATATCCCCTGGCAGCCGCTGACTTGCCCTCTGGTGACTACACTTATTGGGACACACATTGCTTTCCCCTCCTTTCTTTTTTAAGCCTCTGTCGAGAGGTCTTCTTATGTTTCCAGTTTGCTTAGCAATTCTCGTATTTCTTTGGCTGTTTCAGTCGTTCCAACCTCTGGCAACTCAGCCCTTTTCAAAGCCTCCTCAAGGTACGATTTTGCTTTCTTAGCATTCCCCATCTCCATGTATGTGATGCCCAGGTTCGTGGTTGCTTCCACGTAGAAATCCCTACCATATACAAGAATGGGTGGATTAAGTTCCCGCGCTTTTTTAAAGTCTGAGATCGCCTTAGCGTATTTTCCAAGTCCCAGGTAACATAGCCCTCTCTCCCAATAGCTTACATATAAACTCGGTACCCCATAAGAAGCCCAAGCTCCACCTGCGGCTATTTGCTCGTTGACAAAGGCTATCCCTCTCTTGAAGGTCTCCTTCGCTTTTTGGGTTTCTCCCATCTTCAAATAGCAGAGACCCATGTACTGATATACTTCCCCACTCGGCATGAGCCTGAGCATTTTTTCAAAGTCTGGGATGCCCTTGGCATATTCTCCCAATCCGAGATAGCATTGTGCTCTATAACCGTAAAACATGCCCGCCTCAGGGCCTGTTATCCCAGCTTCCACTAAACGGATTCCCTTGTTGCAAAACCCTAACCCCCGTTCGTAATCTCTATCCATTACAGAGATCCCGGCCAGGTGGCCGAAGGCATCTATGCTTTCCGGGTCAAATTCTAATACCTTCTGATAGTCTGAAATTGCATCACGGTGGGTTCTTTGAAATTGAGCATAACTTCTTCCCCTACTATGATACACTTCTTTCAAACCTTCCTCCCCAACCTGTTTCAATATCAAGTCTTCATGTTCAAGCGCTTTATTGTAGTATTCTCCTGCCTTATCCCAGTCACCATACCTGTAGTAGGCATTCCCCAAGCCAGCATAGGCCAGCACATAATCTGGGGCTAACCCTAACACTTTGTTAAAATCAGCAACCGCTTTGTCAAAGCTACCAACTGCCTCTTTAGTGAAAGGCTTAAAGTAGTAGTGGAGAGATTGGTTGTAGCCGAGACCCCGATGATAATACGCATCCGCATAGTCGGGGTTTAGCTCTATTGCCCGGTTAAGATCAGCTATGCCCTTTTGAATCATCTGGGGATTTCCCCAGCCTAAGGGCCCGAGACTGAAGTATGCCAACCCTCGGTTGAAGTAGGCTTCCGTGTAATTCGGTTTCAATTCTGTGGCTTTACTGTAATCGGAGAGGGCCTTGTCGTATTCCTTTAGTTTGGAGTAAGCCAACCCCCGGTTATTGTACAAACAGGCTTTATCGGGATGGGACTCTATCGCCCTGGCATAATGCTCGATCGCCTCCTGGTAATTCCCCTTTTCGTACTCAGCAAGCCCCGAATCGCTGTATTTCCACTTCGACTGGGTGCTCACCATAGACCAGACCACCAACCCTATAAGGATCACCAGAACGATGCCTACTATATTTCTCGTTTTCCTACTTTTAGTTCCCATCGTTTTACCCTCCTTAGTTTGAAGTGTGAACCTTACAATCAGAACAACTATGCTCAAAATCACCGATAATCTGCATTGTAGGGAGCATCTTTGATCGCCGCTGTTTACCTGTCAATACCGCCCCGTCACTTCACTTCAAAGGTCAACGTGGCGGTGTAGGACAACTCATTGCATTTGTCCTTGAGCGCGTCCGGCGCGGGGAGTTTGACCTTTGCCTTGATCAGCCAGGGTCCGTGGTGGAGCATCCTGATCTTCGCCTTTCCTTTCCCATCGGTGCCGGTGGCGTAAGCGAAGTCCTCTCCGGTAGAAAATCCGGCGTAAGTGCCGTACACCGGGCAGTATTTCGCCGGTCTGCCCTTGAACAACACCTGAACCGGCAGGTAATCTCCCACCTTCACCTCGGCTGGATTCACCAGAGGGATGATCTCTAAGGTATGTCCAACAGGCTTGCGGAAAGCCTCACCGGAGTCTCCTGCACAGATCAGCGCTTTGGCATACTGCTCGAAGTGAAGGCTCAGGATCACGCCGCTCAGTCCGGTCTTGGGCGCACTCTTATGGTGGATCTCGCCCTTGTCCACATACATCGTGTAGAATCCCGGCTTCAGGCTGGCCGTAGCGATATAGTTTCCCTCTTCGGAAAGCTTCAGCGCGGTCGCCAAGAAGCCTCCTGGACCGGGCTCCAATGTCTCCTTCTCTCCCTTCGGCGTAATCAGGTTGAACGTCCCCAACTTCTCAGCAGACAAAAAATCGGCCACCGGATATCCATGTCCCCAGCCGAAATAAACGACGCTCCTTCCCCACTCAGGATAGTACTCCGATACGTTGAGCCACATGGTATGGGTGTGAGCCAGGGAAGACATCCCCAGAATCAAAATTGCAATTGAACATATCATTGTTATTTTATTGAACTTCTGCATCTCCCTCCTCCTTTTCTGTTAAACAGTTCAGTAGGGACGAGGCATGCCTCGCCCCCACTCTATCAGATGAACCGACCCAGCCGCTTTCTCCTACTCCATATCGTACTTATACACGAAAGTGGGATACCCGGATTTCCCCGCGCTCTGGTACGAAAGGATCTGGAATCCCGCGTACTTGCCTTCGGCGGTCGTGACCAGATAGCTTTTCACCGGATAGCTGTAGGTCTTGGCATCGTGATCGTACTTATACCAGCCTTTCAGCACGTAAACGGTCTCCAGGCTGCCTGCCCAATCCGAGACGGTCAGATCATCTAGCGCAACGCTGTCCGCTGTGGCGATCTGTGCCCCGCTCCCGACATTGGGAATAATGCGGCCTATGGCGATAAGCGATGAGCCCATAGGGATCACCACAGGCCCGAAATAGAGATCCCACCCATCGGCGGAAGGTTCAAAAGACACCAGCGCGTCGGTCGCAAAGCTGTAATACAGCCAATGCGTATCGCCGCCCATAGATGCCTCGCCAGCAGTCGTCGCGCCATCCGGCAGGCGGGCAAATTGGAACGTGTACTTACTGTCCGCATAACCGAGCATCTGGAATTTGTAATAGGCGATACCCGTATCCTCCTTGAGCGCAAGGACATAGACCTGCTTCCTGGATTCGATCTTCCCCATCTGGGGCATATCGAACCAGTTGTCTATGGCGACCGCTGAGGGATCGGCCCAGGGGGCATCGAGCACAAACGTCTTGCCGGTTGTATCGGCTATGCTCACCGCGTCGAAATCGGTCAGACCGGTATTCAGTGCCTGTCCGCCTCTCCCGAAGTTCAGCTCGATCCCCAGTCCTCCCATCGCCTTGTTCTGGAACGCCACGTCCCAGGAGGAAACGGGGGATAGGGCCTCGGTGACCTCGCCGGTGGAGAAGTCGAAGAACTGGCCGACTTCCTTGATGGATTGCGTCATAGTGAACTGGCTCGTTTGAGGTTCCTCAGGACCTGTCGGACTTTTATTCTTATCACTGCAACTGCCCAGGGCCAAGCTGAAAACAGCCACACAGGCTGCTAAAAGTGCGCTCTGGCTTCTCTTTCGTTTGCTTCGAGACATAGAACACCTCCTTATTGGTTGTTGATAGTTAAGAGTTGATGGTTGATGGATTGCACCGAGCGTTTCGATCTCGCGTTCAATCCTCGCCGTCTTGTTCACACTTCTCACTCCCTCACGCTTTGTTGACTCTGTTTTTGGCACTCCTCCTTTCCGGTTATGATCCATACTGCCAGCGAATCCCCGCGAAGACCTCGCGCCCCG
>DAOVDP010000002.1 GCA_030669445.1 Candidatus Latescibacterota bacterium
GTGTCCTTCGGTGTTGAATCTATCATAACTGCAAAACTCGTGGTACAATGCCGAATACACGGTCAACCTGAGATAGCTTGTGAGCGTGAGTGCGGGAATTCTTTTTCCATTCTCAACTGAGGAGACCATTATGCCAAATAAGCCCCCTATGAAGAAGTCAATTCGTGTCGGCGTAGTCGGAGTGGGTCGAGGTCAGGGCTTCGCCCGCGGAGCAGGCCCGCACCTGGGCATGGAATTGGTGGCCCTGTGCGACACCCGGGAGGAACGGCTGGAGCAGCTCGGCAAGGAACTGAAGGTCGCCACTTATACCGACTATGACAAGTTCCTGGAACATGACCTGGATGCGGTAATCCTGGCCAACTACTTCCATCAGCATGCGCCATTCGCCATCAAGGCCCTGCAGGCGAGCAAGCATGTGATGTCGGAGACGTCGGCTTGTCTTACGCTGGCAGAGGGAGTGGCTTTGATTCGCGAGGTGGAAAAGAGCGGCAAGATATACATGTTCGCTGAGAATTGCCCTTATATGCGGTTCAACCAGGAGATGCGCCGAGTTTATGAGTCGGGCAGGATCGGGCAGTTTATGTACGGCGAGGGGGAATACGTTCACCCCGCAGATGCGGACTTCTGGAACCGCATTTCACCTGGGGTAGATCACTGGCGGAACTGGATACCGGCGACCTACTACTGCACGCACTCGCTGGCGCCGATCATGTTCATCACGGATACCCGGCCGGTCAAGGTCAACGGCTTCGTTATGCCCTACGCCAAAGATGACCCCGTGCCGGAGCGGAGTGTGCGGAGGAACGATGCCGCCTCTATGATTGCATTGCGCATGGACAGCGGTGCAATAGTCAAGCTCTTACAGGTCCATCTCCGCGGGGAGGGTCTCTGGGTGCGTATCCACGGCAGCCGGGGTCAGATGGAGAACCTGCGGTGCGGTGACAGGAATATGGTTCGTCTTCGACGGGAGCAATATCATGAAAAACGCACGGAACCGGTGGATCAGATCTATCTCCCTGATTTTCCCGAGCATCACGCCGAGGCACTCAAGGCCGGGCACGGCGGCGGCGACTTTTTTATGAACCTTCACTTCGCCGAAGCCATTCGCAAGGACGAGCAACCGTTCCTCGATGTCTATCGCGGCGTGACGATGTCCATTGTGGGCATTCTGGCCTATCGTTCGGCGCTGCGGGATTCGAACACGCTGGAGGTGCCGGACTTACGCCAGGAGTCGGAGCGCGAGAAATACGCCGCGGACGACTGGTCGCCCGACCCGGCCAAGCGGCATCCGGATCAGCCCTGGCCGAGTATCTTGGGCGATATCAAACCTGCCGAGAAGGGTTTGGCATACGCCCGCAAGATCTGGAGAAGTATTGGCTATACTGGAGATTGAGTCCTGCTAAGGATCAGAGGAGGAGGATGAGATGATACAATATGTTCCCAGTTCTGCGGACCTGGCGACAGTTTACCACGGCCCGACTCGAGTATGGATCTCAGGGCCTTCCATCGTTGCGCCTGGGGAGAAATTTAACCTTCGGATCTCGTTATTGCGCTTGGATGGATACCTGGCAACAGATTTCGAGGGTGAGCTTTTACTGGAAGGCAATACCGGAATTGAGGGGCTGCCGGAAAAGGTTGGTTTTTCAAAAGAGGATCAGTGCACTTTGGTGTTCTCTTGCTCCATTTCGGAAGAAGGCATTCACCGCTTCAAAATAGTTCCGGCAAAGGGATCCTTCCCTGCCGGTGAGTGCCACCCGATCTGGGTGCGGTCGGAGTTCCCTTACCGGTTGTTCTGGGGGGACCTGCACGTCCATAGTGTGTTGGGGAAATGCGGCGTCCCTCACTGTCCCAAGCATCCGGATTATGGTTATTGGTATGCGCGCGACGTGGCCGGGCACGACTTCTGTGGAATGGCGGATCACGCCAGCAAATTGAATCCTGAGGACTGGGAGGAGCTAAAGGTCTCGGCGGCGCGGTGGCACGTTCCCGGGAAGTTCGTGACGATTCTTGGATTTGAGGGCGATTACAACGGTGAGGATGGCGGGCATTTCAATCTGTATTTTTCCTCGGATCAAGGGGAATACAAGAATTTCAAGCTTGAGGCCGGCGGGAACCTCGACGCCATCTTCGAGTTCGCCCGAGAACATCAGGCGCTGGCGATATGCCACCATTCCGGACGAACGGTGTGCGGACGCGATTTTGCCCAGAGTCATTTCGGCGGCCAGGATGTAGAACCGGTGATGGAAGTGTATTCTCAGTGGGGTTCCTCGGAGGAGTATGCGAGTTCCCGTCCCATCATTGAGGGGCGCCATCCGGGCGCTGGACACTACTACCGCTATGCGTTGAGTCATGGTTTTCGTCTGGGAGTGGTTGGAGGGTCGGACAATCATTGCACCGTTCCCGGCGGTCCTGTCCCTATGATTTATCCGCAATGGGGTGGCAAACTCCTGTTCCCTTATCCGGGCGGGGTGGGAGCACTCTATGCTAAGGGGTTGACTCGCCAGGACCTTTTCGAGGCGCTGCGTGCCCGGCGATGCTATGCCACCAGTTTTGAAAAAATCTTAGTTTGGATTGAGTCGGAAGGAAATCCAATGGGTTCGGAGATGGAAGCAACTTCGGCTGATATTGATATTCTGGTCTCGTGCACGCATGGCCCTCTGGTAGAGGTAGTGGTCATAAAGGACGGTCAGGTTGCCGCGCGCTTTGGGGATCATGCAGAAGACCGGGGTTTCGATGCCCAGCGGAAGACATTTCATCTCCTCTGGCACGACAGCGACTTTTCAAAGGAAAGCTCGTATTACGTGCGCGCCACCCAATTTGATGGGGATATGGCCTGGTCAAGTCCGATCTGGATTCGCCCCAAATGAATCAAAAGAAAAGTCCTCTTGAGAATCCACCAGGAGACAAGACAAAATGCGGACTGAAGGCGTAGGACCATCTATAGACGATCAACTCATTGAAGAAGCAAGAGGAGGTAGCCCACATTCTCAGAGCCATCCGCAGTGAGGAAGAATACCACCATTGCCTTGCCCGAGAGCGTCACATGCTCCGAATCTGGGAAGCAGCACTGCAGAGCTCCAAACAGGGAGTGCGGGTGGAGGTAGAAGGATGATTCTGGGGTGAGTTTCTATATCCATCTGTGCGAATTTTGAACGGGGCGCTGCATCAAAAATTAGGCTCTGAGAGAAGTTTCTGCAGAAAAGCCTTGACTTTTCGGATCGGTTAGCCTATTTTTAAAAATAGTTCCCCGGTAGCTCAGTTGGTAGAGCGGGTGGCTGTTAACCACTTGGTCGCTGGTTCGAGTCCGGCCCGGGGAGCCATTTTTTTGGGGGGAGCGAACTGGCAACTGCTCTAAGCTTTTGCAAATAAATACCCGGACCTTAAGCCCATCCATCCCGCGGTCTTGGTGCTTGTACGTCGGTTATTTCAGTAAACTGGACTTCCGAGCTTGTTTCTCCCTAATAGATAGACTTCCTCGAATACTTCCCATTACCAATCTATTTTGGTTTTGTCCCAGCCGTCCAGCATTCACAGTAGGACAGGTTCGGCCTCCCTATCGGCTGTCTTATGCAATCCTCCTTGGGTATTTTCTCTCCTCTTATAATATCTTTCAATTGCTCTTTTTATCCGCTAATAAGCAACTGGGATAATGGGAGAAAGTTGGCAGCAGAGATGGTACCTTCTCCAGCTGACTCAGGGTACTCTGGAAGTGACTAACTCTACTCCAACTGCTACAAATCTTCAAGTAGTTCCTTGATCAGAGGAACTGCTTTTTCCCTCCAGAAAGTTTCTTTTTTTTCTTGACATTTTGAATGAATATGAATATAATGTAAAAAGTTTGTATTCGTTACTAATAATATAGGATTTTATCGAACAGGAGTATGACAATGGCTGAACCCGCTCTGACGATTAAAGAACTAGCCAAGTATCTCAATGTAACAGAGAGGACTATTTACAATCTTCTGGAACGTGGAGAATTGCCGGGATTTAAAGTGGGAGTGAACTGGAGGTTCAGGAGAGAGGATATTGATAAATGGATTGAGAACAATAAAAAGATGAGTGTTCCAGCAAAAAGTAAGAATAAGCAAGGAAAAGAATAGAAGCCGGCTATAAGGAGGATTTTTATCATGAGCTTCTCTGAGATACTCAAGCCCAGACCAGAGGTTCTATCAGAAGAAGGAATTGATGGGATCATAGACTTGGCAAACCTTGAAGCCCCTAAAGGCAAAAAACTCGAAGCTAATCCCAAGCGTTTTCTCGCCTTAACATATCCCACAGCAGATGTTTGGCGAGTTATTCAGAAGTTATCTGATAGATTCTCAGATCGTAAAGATGCCCCAGGATTATTTCTCTTCGAGGGTTTAAAAGGAACTGGAAAATCGCATCTCCTTCTTATGATTTATCACTTATTTAAGAATTATGAAATTGCCAAGGAGTGGCTTGATTCTCATAAAATGTATTGTGAACTTCCTCAAGATTCGGTAGTGGTTGTAAACAAATTCACGGACTTACCTCTTTATTCGATTTGGGATTTTATCTTTGAGCGTTTGACAACTCAGCGTCGCAAAAAAAGTATCGTTCAGCCAGGTCTGGCAGAGGTTGAGGAAGTTCTTGGAGATAAGAGACTAATTCTTATTCTGGATGAGTTAGAGCAAGGTATACGGGTAATAAGTGATCCATCTTTGAAGGCACAGAATATAGCATTCCTGCAGATGCTTTCCGAGTGGGCAAATCGCTCCGATAAGGTTACAGTTTTTGCAGGTATTTATAGCGACAAAGAAGAGCCAGGAAGTACCCTTAAAAGGGTTCCCAGTTGTCGAGTTCAATTCGCATATTCGGCTGATAGAGCGAAGGTAGTACTCCACAGACTTTTTGAGAATTACCTCGAGTTCAATCAAGATACCTGCACTCCAATCGTTGATAGCTACTTGAATGCGTGGCGTCGGCAACAGCTTTCTTCAGCCGAGGAATACAGGTCAAAGATGCTTCTAACATATCCATTTTTGCCCGAACTGCTTGAGCTGATTTTAGAAAGAGTGCCCGCTCGAGGAGGCTTTCAGAGTGTTCGTGGTGCTTTAGGATTCTTGGCAAATATGGTTAGATTGACATATGGCAAAGCTTATGTAATAACTGCGGCCCACGCTAATCTACACGACAGGGAAGTAGCTACAAGGCTTTCAGACCTTGATCCAAGTGGGGATTTAATCCCAAGAGCACGTGCAAATCTTGATGAATTAAAAGATCAACTATTGGCATCCGAGATCGGTGCCGCTGTTATGCTCTATACTCTCACTAGCTCTGGTCGCAGCAGGGGTGCTACCCGAGAAGAACTGATAAGACACGTTCTTAATCCTAAGGTTGATATAAACGACTTTGAGAAGACACTATTAGCTTTCCAGAAATATGCTTCCCATTTTCATGTTCAGGAGGGTAGGTATTTCTTTGATCTCGAAGAGAATGCAGATGCAAAAGTCGAATTTCGCTCTTTAACGATTGATCCAGATGGAAGCAAGGCTCGCACCTTCCTCCATAAACTCTGGTGCGACGGAATTTTCAGGGAGCCTGACTCTGTTATCTACCAGGGCGAGGAAACGACGAAAGCTGGATTGGATGAGCTTGATAAAGATCGTCTCCGTTTTGTTCTTGCGCCTCATAAACTAAGTCAAGAAGAACGACACGTGTTATTTCACGGAGTTCCTATGCGAAATCAGGTTGTCCTGCTTGAGCCAAAAGATGCAAAATTCGACCTCGATACCCATAGAGATCTTTTGAAATGGGCGCAGCGACAGCTTGCCGCTCAGGAACTTGCAGGGACTGCTAAGGATTCGGGGCGTAGGGCTGATTATGAAAGAATCATCCGGGAAGACAAAAACCACTGCGTTGATGCAATCAAGCGAGCAGGACTGGTTTTGATCCGCTGGGAGGAATATGGAAAGATAGCAAAGGGGGATCGAGTTGAGGAAGAAACTATTCCTGGCACTACTAAAGAAGATGTTCTCAGATTTCTTTCTCAGCAAATGTTTCCCACTCAATTATTTCAGGAGCATCTTTCCTCCCGTTTAAATGAAATTCTCAACCTCACTGTAAAAGATATTGACAGACAATATCGTTCTACTCCCGGGTTTCCTGTTCCTACAACCGTGAGATCAGTTCGTCAGGCTCTTCGAGAATTATGCCGAAATAAGCAGATTAGCATCAAACATCAACGAGGCAATTTTTGCGGAGAGAATCCAAGTCTCACAGAGACAGAGCTTTTTGAGGCAATTATAGGAGAACCTTTTGAGCCCTCACCTATCCATCCTCCGACACCTACTTTGGAGGTAGAAGGGCAAAGGCCGCCTTCCGAAGTTGAAAGAGAGGGAGCCGTTACAACTCCTCCCACAATCGTTACTGCGAAAAAGCAAGAAATTAGCATTCCACCGCAGAGTGGTGCAGGGGAACTGCGGCAAACTATTGCTCTTCGACTTCAAGAATATCCTGATGCAAAGATGACACGCATTCGCGCTACTATATTTTTGGAAAAGAGCACAGGTGACCTTAGTACTCTTCCCGCTTCAATCAGGGGAAGTCTCAGTGGCCAGGGAAACCTTACCGTAGAAATCACCGTCAGCAAAGATGGTGAGTTTACTAAAGGTGAGGTGGAGAGTATTGTTGAATCGCTTCCCTGTCTTCCTGAGGCAAGCTATGGGGCCCGATTGGAGCTTTTAATCCCATCTACAGAAGAAGGTAAAGAAAATGAGTAATTTGATTATGGATGACTTTCAGAATCTAATTGCACAAGGACCAAGGGTCAAATGGTTAGAAAAATGGCTATTAGAGGAGGTCTGGGCGACTGAACGTTACCAAGTACTTTCTCCTTCCGAGTACCTAAAAGCGGGCGAATCAAAGATCAACGAACTTGAAGAGATTATAGCACAAGCGGCATATAGACTTTACGATGAATTTCTTGATGAGCCTCCACAAGGCAGAAATGTTTTGGATTTCATAGAAAGTGAGCAACCTTGTGCTTTAGTTATTTTTGATGGACTTTCCCTTCGAGAAGTTCCTGTTATTCTGAACCTTGCTCAAAAATCGAGTTTCAGGATTGAAGAAGTCAGAATATCCTATTCAACATTACCCACAGAAACCATTGATTTCATCGAACAGAGATTGAAATTCGGAAGTGTTGCCCCATCGCAACTACCGAGGAGAAGAGAAATCAATGAAAAAGGGATTGTCGCATATTACTATGACAGTCCAAACCAACAGCATTCTCTTGATCGAAATTCAGAGAAGCTTCTTTTGTGGTCAGCGTTTCCCGATAACACCTATAGTGATAGTGGTGCTCGTTTTGTCCAACACTTTGAAGAAATTCATACCCTCCTTGAAACAGCCTGGCTCAACACAGTTCAGCAAATTCCTCGGGGACGAAAGATTTTGATAACCAGTGATCATGGATATGTTTATTTGGGCTCGGGACTTTCCTTTACCAGAACAAATTCAGAGTTAAGGCCATTGACAGAATATCTTAGAGGCGAACGGTATAGACGCTTAACTGAAGAAGATGCCAGGCCACCCGAACATCCTGATCTGGCAGTATATCCTGGCCGTAAAGTTGCGGTTTTGAGGGGACGTATTCAAACTCATCCTCCGGGTAAGGCGGCCAGTAGACTATATAAACACGGAGGGCTGTCAATAATGGAAATGTTAGTACCCTGGATCGTTTTAGAATAGGGGAAAGATATGGATACAATTGATGTTAAACGACTGCTTCGACAACCTGAAGGACAGTTTCTTGAACGAAAGGGTTGTTATGAATACATCAAAGGGCAGTGGAGACTCAGAAAGGCGAGAGGTGTCGCCAGAGATGTCGCTGAGACATTATCAGCCTTCGCCAATGCTGATGGAGGTACTCTTTTACTGGGAGTGGACGATGATGGAAATGTCTCAGGAGTTGATTTTGCAAAAGATAGGCTCAGAGTTATCCAGGATGCTCCTAAGAACTTGATAAAGCAACCCCTGCGGACTAATATTAATGAAATCCCTTTCCAGGGGAAGCGACTCTTCCTTTTCACTGTCAACTGGATGCCAGGTGTATATCAACTGACTGATGGTCGCTATCTTCTGCGCATTGGTGATTCAAATATGCCTTTTCCTGCAGATCAGATTGAACTGCTCAAGTCTGGGAAAAGAAAAGCTATTTTTGAAAGTCGTATTGAACCAACCGCCTCGTGGGATTATATTTTTAAAGAACTTATTGTAGACTTTGGCAAAAGAATAGGAATAGATAAAAGCCCTGAAGAAATACTATTTGAGTATCGCTTAATAGACTACGATAATGGGAATCCCAAGTTTAAGTTGGCCAGTCTCTTGCTTTTCGGGAAAGATCCTCTCCGCTGGCATCCCAGATGTGGTATTGATTTTGTCAAATATGAAGGGACTGAAAGAAAACTGGGTAGAGAACTGAATATCATCAAAAGGGCAAGGATAGAATTACCTTTGATAAAATTGATTGAAGAAGCATACAAAACAATTTCTGCCCAGATCAAAGAACGGCAATACCTTCACGACCTATTCTTTGTCGAAAAGTTTGAATATCCTACTTTTGCCTGGCAGGAGGCAATTGTAAATGCTGTTGCTCACCGGGATTACAGTATTCAGGGATTGTCCATTGAGGTATGTATGTTTGATGATCGGATAGAGATTCGGAGTCCTGGTCTGCCTCCTGAACCGGTGACCTTGGAAAGAATTCTCAAAAGGGAACGAGTTCATGCCAGCAGAAATCCGCTCATTGTTCGGGTACTAACTGATTTGGGATACATGCGAGAAACCGGTGAAGGTATTCCGAGGATGTTTGAAGAAATGGAAAAGAACGGATTGTATCCTCCGAAGATTGAGATTGTGGCTGATTCTCTATTTTCTGTCATCTTGAAAAACCAGCCTATGTACTCAATCGATGATATGGAATGGCTCAAGCAGTTTTCTGATTTGGATCTCAATCCAAATCAGAAAAGAATGCTCATTTTTGCAAAAGCTCATGGTAATTCGTTCACCAGCAGGAATTACCAAAAGCTCTGTGATCTGGGTATTTATGAGGCAGGAAAAGAAATAAAAGAAATGATAAGGTTAAGTGTCATTACATTGAATAAAAAGGGTGGAAGGATATATAGGCTTCAACCAAAACAAAAATGGGGGATTGTGGAGGAACCAACAGAGTATGTTCCTCTAAAGCAGATAATCTATAAGAAAGGATTTCTGAAAAACTCTGATATCCAAGAAGCGCTCGCTGTTTCTCGGTTTAAAGCAACAAAATTAGCCAAGACATTTGTAGAAATAGGGCTCTTGCGAAGAGAGGGAAAAGGCAAGGGCTCAAGATATTACGCAGTCAAAGGGTAAGTTATAGAACAATCTCAATTAGTTTATGAGCCCTTCAAATATGCTCCGGTTAAATTTAAGACTGGCTCATAAAGGAATAAAATTGGTTCATAAATAACACAAAGTTCGCTAAGTTCAGGATATTATGATTAAATACGCCATTGAAGACTCTTTTCCCATCGTGGAAATAAATCGGCTGGCGATTCCCGAGAGAAATGCCTTCAAACCCATATATCAGATGCATAAGTGGTTTGCTCGCCGGGCATCTTGTGTTTTCCGGGCAATTCTTCTTGGCTGTATGAAACCCCTTCCACTTGATGAGAACGGAAAACCGATCAAGAACGGTGCTGAGGTCATTATGGAGGAATTTTACAAGGACCACAGCAACGACCCGGATACTAATGGCAAGGTTGTCCTCGATCCCTTTATGGGGGGTGGAACGACAGTCGTTGAGGCACTGCGGCTTGGTTGCAAGGTGATCGGCATTGACCTCAATCCAGTTGCTTGGTTCATCGTAAAGACAGAGATTGAGCCGGTTGATATCGGCGAACTCAAGGCATCATTCGAGCGTTTGGCAGAGCGGAAGGTTGCCTGGAGCGGTAAATCGGTCAAGGAGACGCTGCTTGAGCAGTACAAAACCGAATGCTCTTGCTGTGGGGCTGGCAGAGAAGAGGCTGGTATTATTTATACCTTCTGGGTCAAATCTGCTATTTGCACCAATCCTCTTTGCAGAAAGGAGGTTCCTCTTTTTTCAGACTATGTTATTGCTGCCAAGTCTCCTTCAATAAAGTATTATCGTGATGTGGAATGCCCTGAATGTGGAAAGATATTTGACTGGGAGTTAGAACCCGCAAGTCTCATTGCTGAACCCAGCCTCTGCGTAGTAAGCCCATCATATTCAGCAGGCATTGGCCGAACTACTGTCCGGTGGAGTTACGCCTCTATTCTGAACAAAGACGCTATAGTAAAGTGTCCCTGGTGCTACAAGGAAGTAAAACCAAAGCTAAGATCATCTAAGACAGAGCGAAAAAAAATTCAACTTACGGTTCTCCTGTGTCCTTATTGCTATGCTGTGTGGCAGTGGAGAGGCGAGCTTCCCGAGGAAGTCAGTTGCCCTGTCTGCAAGAAGAGTTATAATCCCAAGAAGGGCAATGTTCCTAAGAACGGTTGGTTTCTATGTGCTGCTTGCGGGCAGACAGACAGGATAATAAACTCCATCCGGAGTCTGCCGGAGGACCAGCTCCTCCCCATGCGTCCCTATGCCATCGAAGGATATTGCCCTGTTTGCGCTGGGGATATTGAAGAAGAAAAAATAGACATCCAGAACGAACTTTTCGGAGAAGAAAAGAAGAAAAAGGTAAAAAGATTCCCTGCTCACCTTTGCCTGCTCACAAAAAACAACGGGAAGTTTTTCAAGAGAATCACTCCTTCTGACCTTGCCAGATACCAGAAAGCCTGTGAAATGTGGGAGAAAGAAAGGGAGAATCTGGCCTATCCAAAGCAGAAAATACCAGAAGGATTTAATACTAATCAGATGATAAAACATCACTATAACTACTGGCATCAGATGTTTAATCCTCGGCAGCTACTTTGCCTGTCAACATTAGTGGAGGCGATAAATGAGGAGCAGAATCAGGCATTGAAGGAGATGCTGATAAGTGCATTTTTTCAGACACTACGGAATCAGTGTACATTCTGTTTTTACAATCTTTGTGCGGATAAGCTCGAACCCTTATTTTCGAGAAAAGATTACGCCCCGCCTAATTTCCCTCTAGAAAATTCAGTATGGGGAACGAAATATGGTAGGGGTACATTTGTCAGCGTTATTGATAAGATTGTAGTTGGCAAAGAGTTCTGTTGGAAGCCTTTCGATAGACAGGTAGTTGAGATTAAAAAAGATGGTGTAATCCTTAAGGATATTCCAAGTGGAGAAGTTATTAAGGGTAATAATGATAACATCCTACTTGAGGCCAAAAACTCAGCTAATCTTGATAGAATGGTTGACAGCCAAGTTCATTTTGTAATTACAGACCCTCCCTACGCTCAGAATGTAAATTATTCCGAAGTGGCTGATTTTTTCTATGCATGGCTTAGATTGATTCTTGGTACGAAATATTCTTGTTTTGCACCGGAAGTAACTCCAAAAGAAGAAGAAATAATCCAGCATAATCTTCGGGGAAAAACTCTTGAAGATTTTCAGGAGGGGTTTACACGAGTATTCGCGCTGAGCGGCTCTAAGTTGAAAGATGAAGGACTATTAGCTTTTACCTTTCATCACGAGGCGAATGCTACTTGGGATGTTGTTCTTGAAGCAATTATGAAGTCAGGTTATTACATACAGGCAGTATATCCCTACGAATCCGATGCAAGGAAAGGCGGATCTATGGGAGCTCAAAAGATTGCCTACGACCTCATTCACATCTGCCGCAAGCGCCCTCCTGGGCAAGAGACTCAACAAAAACGCTCCTGGGCGGGTATTCGCCAGGAAATCCGGCGCAGGGCCCGGGAGGAAATCACGGCCATTGAGACGGGAAGCTATGGTCAGGAGCCACTTTTCCCTGCTGATGTAAATATCATACTCATTGGTAAGTGCCTTGAACTCTACAGCCGTCACTACGGTGCTGTTGTTGACCACGTGGGGAACGAAGTTACGTTGAAACAGGCACTTGAAGAGATTCGCGTAATGGTAGACCAGTTACGAACAAAAGAGCAACCCTTGCCATCAGAGCTGGATGATATTGATCCTGAATCCTATGTGTATCTAACCTGCCTCTGTGACCGCAGGGAGATTAAGAGTGATGATGTTCATAAAGCTACCAGAGGCATCCTGGAACCTGACACCTTGATTAAAGCAGGCCTTATGACCAAAGGCAGAGCTGGTCGGGGTAGAACTTATGAGGTAAAACAACCCCTTGAGCGGTTCAATCTTCTTCTAGAGAAGTTTAAACAAACTTCAGCAGTCCAGCGGAATCTTTTTGGGGAAACGGATATGCCAAAGCTCAAGGGGAAGACATATTTCATTGACTATATTCATTTTCTTATGGTTGTTGTTGAGGGTGGAGAGAATATTGTGCCCTGGTTGGAACGATTCAGAGGAGAAACGCCAAGACTCAGAGCCGCTTGTGAGTACTTAGCGGTAAAGAATAGGAGTCTTGCTCCTACTCTCAAGAGAATCCTTGATTCAATGGATATAGGACCACTCTTTCAGACGAGGTGATTAAATGCCTGGATATCAATTAGTAGAAGTAGGGAATCTAAGCCCAAATAAGAATAATGGTATCCCACCGGATGAAAACAAGATAGGCTTTTTGGATTTCTTACGGGAGATTGGGGGAAACCCATTTCCTTTCCCCAAATTTCACCGGGTCCAGGTAGGCGGACTGGAAGAGGTACTTTTTGCTGCCCGTTCCCACCAGGAAGAGATGGCGCTCAGAATACATAGCCTTCTTAGAAAAGGGGCACAAGACCTGGAGAAAAGGCTCATTGAAGTTCAGATTGTATTCCGGGGTAAACTCGTCAGGGGCGATACCCTCTGGGTGGAATACAGAAATACGAAACTTCCGATCGGACACATTTTCGGTTCGCCCATCAGACAAAGTGATGCCAGAAATAATCCATTTTATAGAACGAATTTCAATCTTACCAATGGATGATTTCAGATGAAGGTCAAGGAAAATACTCGGCAAAAAATTAATATAGGGGAAAGGGTAAAGGTTTATGGATTGGAGCACCTCGGAACAGGCGAGGTTCTCAGAGTGCGTGAATCAGGAGGGATTTATCAGGTTGATGTTGTGTTCGACTATGTTGATGGGCGACGACTAGAGACTGTCTCGATAGATAAACTTGAGCCTGTGCCTGATCTATTTCAACGACTTTCTGAGGGGGATGTGGATTCACCACTCGATTTCTTTTTGAAACAGCTTGCATATCAACTGCCACTTAGTAATGCAGGAGGTGAACTTTCCAACTCAAGAACGGACCTTTTACCTCACCAGATTCTCCTGACCCGGGATATTGTTGAATCTCAGCGGCGCCGATTCCTTGTTGCGGATGAGGTCGGGTTGGGCAAAACGATTGAGACTGGGCTTATCATAAGAGAACTGTTTGCTAGGAAGGAAGCGGAACGGATCCTTGTAATTTGTCCCGCAGGATTGGTTAGAAATTGGCAAGACGAACTTAGAGACTGTTTCAGGTTACATTTTGATATACTCGGTATTGATTTCAATGATACAACGCCTCTTTCCTGGGAAAACCATCAGCGTGTAATAGCCTCAATAGACACAATAAAGCAGTCCAGAAGAATTGAAAGACTGAAGCGGGCGCCCAAGTGGGACCTGATTGTGTTTGATGAAGCTCATCATTTGAGTCGTAAAAAATATGGCAAAAAAATAGATTACACCCAAAACTATCGACTTGCAGAGGCATTAAGAGGTTACACGCGAGACATGTTTTTCCTTTCGGCTACTCCTCATCAGGGGGATGCATATCAATTCTGGTCCTTGATTCAGCTCCTTGATGATCAGTTATTTGAATCCCCGGAGGTTATGAGAGATCATAGGGGACTTCTCAACCGGGTAATGTTTCGTCGCACTAAGCGCGAGGTTACTGATGCAGAGGGCAATCCTATCTTTATGCGTCGTCAGGTTCATACACAAACATTTCCCTTAGCAGCACGTGAAAGATGGTTCTACGATCAGCTTACCGAATATTTGCGGGAAGGTTATGGAGTTGCAGGAATAGGCCAGAAGAAAACTACAAGTAAGCAACGAGCTGTGGGTTTTGTGATGGCTACATTCCAGAAGATGATGTCTTCAAGTCCCCGTGCCATTCGTCAGGCCTTGAGACGAAGACTCTTAGTATTGCTTGCCCGCGAACAGATGGCTCTGGATAAGGGGACCCAACGGACTTATGCTACTGGCTTAGCAGAGAAAATACTGAGAATTCAAGAAGAGATGAGGAAATTAGCCATTAAAATTGGATCAATTTCATCCTCGCCAGAGCAGGAGGCTGTTGCCGATACTCATATTGCAAAAGTGAAACAGCGACTTGCTCGAAAAGGTTATCTCGGGGGAGAGATCACCTCTTGGGCTCTTGATGTTGAGGAAGAAGGCGAAGATGCTATTTATGCCGAGGCAGTAATCCCGGACGAGGCTCAAAAGGTGCGAGATCTTATCAAGCTTGCTCCAGAAGGGCCAGATCGAAAATTCGATACGCTCATACGGGCAATCGAACAAGTTAGAAGACTCTCTCCAGAAGAGAAAGTCGGCATTTTTACTCAATATAGGGAAACATTGAAATTCTTGAAAGAAGAATTAAGCAAATTATATGGTGAAGGAAAGGTTGCTACTCTTAAAGGAGGGCCTCTTGAAGACAAAATTGCGGCTATAGAGGTTTTTTGGGAACCAGATGGAGCACAGTTCTTGATCAGTACCTCTGCTGGAGGAGAGGGGATAAATCTTCAGGTATCTCATATTCTCTTCAATTACGATCTTCCCTGGAACCCAATGGCAGTGGAACAACGGATAGGACGCATTCACAGATATGGACAAACTGACACTGTGCAAGTTTACAATCTTGTTGCTGAGGATACTGTTGAAGAGCGAATCTATAGTCTGCTTGAAAAAAAACTATTGGAGATTGCATGCACTATCGGCAAGGTTGATCCAGTAACTGGGCAAGTCGTGGAAGATTTTAGATCAGAAATCCTTGGATTCTTAGGAAGTTCTCCTAACTATCAAGACCTTTACAAGAAAGCTTTAATTGACAAAGATTATCAAAGGACTGAGCAAGAGATAGCTGAGGCAATAGAGAAGGCACGGCAAGCCAGTGAAGCCCTTCGTGAACTTGCCCAGGATCTTGAGTCTTTTAATTTTGGGCGATACAGAAACATGAAAGGCCCGTTCACTCTTGATAACCTCAAGCTTTTTGTAGAAAGAGGTATTTTAAGATTGGGAGGAGCATTCATACCTCAGGGGGATGTTTTCTATATTGAGACTCCCACGGTTTTGCATCGGTATGCCAATGTTGCGCCTCGGTATGAAAACGTGGTGTTTGATAGGAAACTTGCTATGAGGAAACGAAAAGCTGAATTGTTTGGTATTGGTCATCCTTTAGCTGATGCCCTCATAGAACATCTCAAAGGGCCTCTTTTTCCTGGTGAAGTTTGTATTAACGAAGCAGTCTCTGAGACTTGTCCAATTTCAGTTAGGTGCGTTTTTGTAGTGAATTTTGAAAAAGAACTGAAAAGAATTTTCTATAAAGGGTTCAATTTGAATGACGACGGGAAATTAGAAAAATTCCAGCCAGAGGAGGATATAGAATATCTTTCTATTCTAAGAAATAGATTGAAGCAGACAGGCTCTGAAAAAACAATTTCAATTCCTATGTGGCTTAAAGACAGAGTTGCTTCAATTGTCACGGAAGAGGAGACTCGGTTAAGGGCTAAATTCGATAAGGTCTTATCTATAAATAGTAAAGTGCTTGGATTGGCTGTTCTGTCTTGAAGATTGCATTGAGTAGTAAGCTAGCAGAGCCGTTCGGATGGTGGAATGAATGTGGGAAGTAGGACTACCGAGAACCAAAATACAGAGCAGTTGGGCAGGTTTTTGGTCTGTTTCTTTAAGGGTATTTCCACCGGGGAAAATCTGCGAAACATGGAACTAAAGGAGTGTCAAATTACTTTCCCAAATTTGACTGTGTTTTAAGGTAAAGAAGCAAAAGTTTTTCAATAGGAGAAGATGTTTGGACGTTAGGTTATTGCTTTTACTCACCTTAATGGCAGCATTTGCCGGTGGGGCTATATCGACAGCCATCGCTGAATTGCTTCGGGGCATATATGTTGCCCGTCGAGAGAGGAAACATCTGTTGGCCGAGCTTTTCCAAGATGCATCTTCGTGGCTTAATAGCACCGAGGACCTGTTCACGAAACCAAGAACCAGTTTAGCCGGTGCACCTATTGAGATTCCTAGCCTGTACCGAGTGTTGACCGGTAATTGTTTCTCTCGAGAGCGCGATGCTGAACTTCGCGAACAAGTACGATCAGTGCTCCGAGCAGCGAACATGTACAATGCGAAATTGGAATTTGCCAGTCAACGTCAAGCACAAGATTGGCATACGGGGAAAAACCTGCGTGCAGAGGCGGCTACGTATGCCAAGCAGACTCTCATCCCAAAGCTGGAAAAGCTACGTAGTATAGTTCAGAAGCATAGGTCTTTTAGGATTGGCAAGGGCGTGGATACAACTTATTAGCGATTGCGGTGGAGTACAGAAATGAATACCTCCTTCATATTAAGCAGTATGCCCTGGGATTCCATTACGGGCGATTTTTTATTTGACGAAATAGATACTGAAACCGTGGGCCGTTTCATCCGTCTTGCCGTGGCAAAGAACAGGCTCACCGACTTATCTGTCGATGAACCCCCTTTAGTAACCCTGGAGAAACTGGAGCTTATATCGGGCGGAAAATTGACGAATGGTGCAGTTCTTCTTTTCGGAAAGAATCCGCAGAAACATTTCATCAATCACTGCATCCGCATCGGGCGGCTCAAAACCGAGACGACCATCATCGACGACAAATGGGCGAGGGGAAACTTGTTCCAGCAGTTTGAGGAAACACTGAATGTGCTGAAGCAATACATAGCTGTCCGCTATGAAATCACAGGAATACAGAGGGAAGATATCTGGGACTATCCGATACCTGCCCTCCGTGAGGCGGTGCTGAATGCCCTCATTCATCGGGATTACTTTGATATAGCAAATTTCATTCAGATCAAGGCTTACGATGATCATGTCTGGTTTTTCAACCAGGGTAAGCTTCTGGAAGGCATTACTATCGAAGAACTGAAAAAGCCTCACAGCTCACATTTACGCAATCCTCTGATTGCCAAAGCGTTTTACCTTGCTGGCTACATTGAGCAATACGGTAGTGGCACGGTTCGAATGGTTGAATGGATGAAGGAAGCAGGGCTACCAGAACCGGAATACAGAGAGGCAATGAGCGGTTTTTCGGTCTATTTCTACAAAGATATTTACACAGAAGAGAACTTGAGAAAGATGGGGTTGAACGAACGGCAGATTAAAGCAGTGCTGTATGCGAAAGAGAAAGGGAGAATCACGAATAAAGAGTATCAGGAGACCAATGAAGTTTCCCGACAAACCTCTGCACGCGAGTTATCGCATCTTGTGCAGTCAAATATATTGTTGAGACACGGAAAAACAGGAAGAGATACATATTATACTTTGGTCAGGAAAACAGCAGAAAGCAAGAATGCCTCATAAACGCCTCAAACGCCCAATAAATGCCTCACAAACGCCTCAAAGGGGATCAGAACGGGTCACAAAGGGGACATAGAGACGCCAGACGCTAAATAATCAGAGAGCCCGAAAAAGAAAAGAGCTAAACAAAAGATAAAAGAGCCGGAAATTTTGTCTTATAGACGTTCTAAGAAAACACAAGCAAATAGCGCAAGTTTCTATTAATAAGCAAATTGAGGCAATAGTTGGAATCGCTTGATTCTGACTTTAGGGGCTTGCATTCCTTTGTTAACCGATAGCTTGCAATCCCAAGAAATTTTTTTCTTGACAAGTTGGTTGAAGTTGATTATAATTATTCAACAATTTGGTAACCATAATTCTTAAGTTTTTAAAAGAGAGGTTCTTAGCAGATGTTCTCTTTCTACTTCGTTTCTGGTGGTTGGGAGTGGTGCTGGCGTAACCACATACAAGGGAGGTGTGTGCCCACCGGGCGAAGTACGGACTGAAGTCTAAAAAAGAAGGGAAAATAAGCCACGGGCAACACTTCGTTGTTCGTGGCTTTTTTGTTGCCCGAGAAGATGCTCAAAAAATAAAAGGAGGTGACCGAGATGAGACGATTTCTTTTCGCCATCATTCTGCTGGTTTTGACTACTGGAAGGGCAGGGGCTGACATAAAGGAGACCCAGTTGACTGTCTACAGCCAGAACTTGGCCCTGGTCAAACAGACCGCTGAGTTTGAGCTGAAAAAGGGGGAAAACGAACTTCAGTTTACAGGTATCTCCCCCCAGTTTGATCCCACCTCAGTGGTGATTCGCTCGCTCACTGCCCCGGAAAAGCTGACGGTATTGGAACAGCACTACCAATACGATGTGGTCAACTCAGCCAAAGTGCTGGAAAAGTACCTGGGTGAGCAAATCCAGGTTTATGCAAAAGATGGGTGGTTCTGTGAAGGGAAACTGCTTTCCTACTCGGCGGAGGACTTGGTTGTGGAGACCATAGAGGGTGAACTGCGGATAATAAAAACAGCCCAGCTCACCGGCATTCACCTGGCACGGTTGCCAGCGGGACTGGTAACCCGTCCCACACTTAAGGCCTTGGTGGCTTGCACGGAGGCTGAATCCCACCCAATAGAGCTTGTTTATCTAACTCAGGGACTCAACTGGCAGGCAGAATACCAGGCAGTAGAAGAGAAAGCGGGAAAGAGTATGGAGTTTTCCTGTCAGGTCTCGATTGATAACCGTTCAGGTGTAGATTATCAGAACGCCCGCTTGAGGTTAGTGGCGGGCCAGATACATCGAGCGGGCCGAGAACGCGGTCCCCGGCCTATGGCCCGCACGATGGCCCTGGAAAAAGCAGCTCCCCAGTTTGTAGAAGAACCCCTCTTTGAGTACCACCTCTACACCCTTGACCGCCGGACAACGATCGAGAACAACCAGAGCAAACAGATACCTTTGTTCTCCAGTGTGAGGACAAATATCGAGAGAATTTATTCCTACGACGCCAGCGAGGACGCAAAACAGGTGAAGGTGAGGCTCAAGTTTAAAAACGCCAAAAGCGAAGGTCCGGGAATGCCTTTGCCAGCAGGGAAGGTGCGTATCTTTAAAAAAGGAGCCGATGAGGGAGTAGAACTTATCGGCGAGGACAGGATCGCCCACACCCCGGTAGGTGAGAAGGTGAAGTTGACCGTGGGCAACGCCTTCGACTCAGTGCCCGAGCGCAAGGTGCTCGAACATCACCGCATCTCCCGTACGGTGACCGAGGAGAAGATCCAGATAAAACTGCGCAACCAGAAGAAGGAGGCGATCACTGTGTTGGTGACCGAACATCTGGCCAGGGACTGGGAGATACTCGAGAGTTCTCTCGAATATGAAAAAAAGGACGCTTACACGATTGGATTCAAAGTCTCAGTGGAACCAGGCAAGGAGAGCACAGTAGAATACAAAGTCAGATATCACTGAGGATTGTGAAAAAATAAGCAATGCAAAACTAACAATGGAGAATGAGTGCTTGGTGGTGAGTTCAGCAGAAGAAGGGAGACGTAGATTCTGTCCTGCGGCGCTCAGATTTTGAGGAAGAGGAGATGAAGAGACTCTTATCTGGAAATGAGGCTATTGCTCGAGGCGCTTATGAAGCGGGGATTACTGTAACCGCTGGCTATCCAGGTACTCCCAGCACCGAGATACTGGAGGCGTTAACCCATTACCCGGAGGTCTACTGTCAGTGGTCACCAAATGAAAAGGTGGCCTTGGAGATGGCTGCCGGTGCCTCAATTGCCGGGGCCAGATCCCTGGTGACTATGAAACATGTGGGGCTGAATGTGGCGGCTGATCCCCTGATGACTTTATCCTACACCGGGATCAACCGAGGATTGGTGGTAGTGGTGGCAGATGACCCTGGTATGCACTCCTCTCAGAATGAGGAGGATTCAAGGCATTACGCCCGATTGGCCAAAGTCCCCATGCTCGAACCCTCTGACAGCCAGGAGGCAAAAGATTTCGTCGGCTTAGCAATCGAGATCTCCGAGCGTTTCGACACTCCGGTCATCCTCCGTTCCACCACCCGGGTGGCGCACTCCAAGAGCATAGTTGATCTCGGCGAAAGAAAAGACCCGCCAAGGCCAGTCGAATTCGAGAGGAATCCAGAGAAATATGTTGCCGTGCCTTCCTATGCTCGCAAGATGCGTCTCAAAATGGGAAAGCGGCTCACAGAACTAACAGAATTCGTAGAGACTGTCTCTTGCAACTTCGTTCTCCCGGGCGACGGCCCTCTGGGGATTATCACTGGCAGTATCGCCTATCAGTATGTGAGGGAGATCTTTCCCCGGGCCTGGGTGCTGAAGCTGGGTATGAGTTATCCTTTTCCGGACCGACTTATTCAGAAGTTCGCCCAGCAGGTGGAACAGCTGTTAGTGGTAGAGGAGCTTGATGACTTCTTGGAAGAGCATATTCGTTCCTTGGGGATCGCAGTGACAGGAAAAGAGCTTGTGCCGGGCATCGGAGAGTTAACTCCCGACCGGCTCTGGGAAGTAAAAGAGGCCCTGGAGGGCAAATCAAAGGCAAAAACCGGGACTGAGCAGTCTGATAAGATTTCTCTGCCCTCACGGCCGCCGGTGCTTTGTCCCGGATGTCCCCACCGGGGACTCTTTTATGCTCTGAAACAGTTCGATGTGATAGTTACCGGGGATATCGGGTGTTACACCCTGGCGGTATTTCCCCCTCTGGAAAAGATGGATACCCTCATCTGTATGGGGGCAGGAATAAGTGCGGCGTTGGGGATGGAGAAATCGGGGCTGAAGAAAAAGGTAGTGGGTGTAGTCGGTGACTCCACCTTCTTTCATTCCGGAGTGGGCCCGCTGATGGATATAGCCTACAACCAGGGCAAGGTAACCATAATTGTGCTTGATAACCGAATCACCGCAATGACCGGGCACCAGGACCATCCCGGTACAGGGAGGACCCTTAAGGGAAAAGAGACAGTGGCTCTCTCTGTGGAACAGATGGCAAAAGCCTGCGGCATCAGGCGGGTCCGTACCGTCGACCCTTACGATTTAGAAAAAGTGCATCAGGTGCTGGCAGAGGAGATAGAGACTGAGGAACCCTCGCTGATTGTCTCCCGTAGACCCTGTCTGTTAGTGGGAAAAAGAGAGAAACGTCCTCCTTTTGAGATTGACGAGCAGCTGTGCAAGACGTGTGGCAAATGCTTACAATTAGGTTGCCCTGCCTTAGAGGCGGTAAATGTTGATGGAAAGAAGAGTGTCAGGATAAATTCCTTGCTTTGTGCGGGCTGCGGGCTCTGTGCCCAGGTGTGCAAATTTGAGGCAATCAAATCGGCGAGTGGTGATTGATAACTGGTGAATAGTGGGTGGGTTGCGTTTACTCCAATGTGAGTTCTTCGGTGAGAAAACCCAGAACGGATAGAGAGCTGTTTAAGTTCTCACTTCTCACTTTCCAAATGATTATTGGAGGCATGTTATGTCTAATTCTGTCACCAGCATCGTGCTGGTAGGGGTAGGTGGACAGGGAATACTTTTGGCGTGTAATCTTTTAGCCCAGGCCGCACTTAAGGCAGGATGGGATGTCAAAACCAACGAAGTGCACGGGATGGCCCAACGGGGAGGGAGCGTAGTAGCTCAGGTACGGTTTGGCCAGAAAATCCACTCCCCACTTATCCAAAAGGGAACAGCAGATTTTCTTCTGGCGTTAGAGAAACTGGAAGCACTGCGTTTTGCAGAATATCTCA
>DAOVDP010000071.1 GCA_030669445.1 Candidatus Latescibacterota bacterium
ATCACCGACTGCCTGATGGTAGAGCTGAATACGCTTGATAGTGGCATCCACGTAACGTGCCATCATTTCATGAGCTGTTTCTTTTTCCGTCATCAACATGCATAGCCATTCATCCAGCGATCCCTGAGTGATGTTGTCCGAAAGAAGTGCGCTAAGTCCGATCAATGAAATACTCGCCCCCCACCCAAGAAGAGCCTTATCCGTGTTCTCATATAAGAACCGACCGTGTTCTGCAAACATCTGCAGTTCTTCGTCGGAAACCGTATCGCAGGGGCGAAACGTGTCGGGATCGATCCGCGTACCGGCCATAGTTGGACGTATAAAGTCAAAGTAGTATCCGCCTTTTGGCATCTGTGCAATGTCCTTGCCGTCGGCGCCCTTCAGTATCCAGCTTCCGTTCTTCTGCTGTTCAATTTTCGTCCCGGGCTGAAAGTAAACGTCGAGACCACAGAAAAGAATTTTACGCACGCCCTCGGAAGCATCCTGTTGCGACCACTGTGCAGTCATCGGCTCCAAAGGGAGAACATCCACATGGAGGCGCTCTACGACCTCCAGCTCAAGTTCTGCAAGAATCTGCATAGTGTCGTGGACCCGCGTAGGGCTCCAGATCCCCATGCGCTTTTTCAGCTTGTCGTAGGCGACCGCATTTATCCCCGAAGCACGGATGCCTCCTAAGTCGATCGGCACCCGGTCCGGAGTTTCAAAGTTCACAGCCTTCAGTACTCGCTGGCGCGAATTCATGCTCACTCCTCTTCGCCCGGCAGTTCCCGTTATTCATTGGTGTTACACGGAACGATGGAGATTCCTTAGGCGGGTTTTTTGCCTAAGATTGCTTTTGCTGGAACGGCTATGGCAAGAATAAACAGTATCCAACCCACCAAGGCCATCGGGTGTAGGCCGTCCAAGATAGCGCAGCTTAATAGGGGCACCAATCCCACTACCAATAGGCACCACCAGGACCACTTCTCTGTTCTTCTGTAGCTTCCCAGGGCTATACCGATAATTGCGGCTCCGGTTGTGGCCAGGAGAATACCTCCCGAAACATCCGCAGCCCCTGTAGCTCCAAGGATGATGCCCCCAACGGTCCGGTATATCCCGAGAATTCTGATCCCCTATGTGATTCAAAATACTGTCTGAATATCAAAAAGGCAAGAAAAAACCTATTTGGATTGAGAACGACGGAAAGGCTGAAAGGAAGGATAGAGAGTTGAAGGATAATGAAAAGAGAAGGGGAATACCTTGAAATTCGAGAATTTCTCCTAACCCAGGTTTCCCTGTAAATCCGCTTATGGCCTGCAAATAGAAGTGGCGCGCTCCCCCCAGAATTGAAATGGGCACACACGGATTTTCAGTGCCTTCAGAGGGTTATTTCTAACCTTTTGACCTCCCTGAAGAAACAAGGACAAATCTAAGATTTCTCTTGACAAATACGCTATATTTGTTTATGTTCGTTTTAGTCTTTTTTGCCCATTTTTGACCTGTTATAGTCACAAATTGGTCACAAGATTTTCATACCTAAGTATAGATTTTTTGTCTCAAGGAGTCAAGCTTTTCTAAGGAAGTCAAACGGCTCTGAATTTGGGAGGTGAGTAGAAAGATGGATAACACAAAGGTGTTGAAACGGAAGGTCCTCGACCGATGGGAGGGATTGTCTGACCCCAAGCTTTTGGAAGTTCCGGAGTTTGTGGAGTTTGTCGGGGCCAGAAGACCGGATGGGGAAGATCCAGTCCTTCGGGTGGCTGGTTGTCTCTCCGGCAGCCCGCTTTCGGCTGAAGAGATCGAGCAGGAATTGTACGGGAAGGATTCGGCTTGATGTCTGAGGCGATTTTCGTCGATACCTGGGGCTGGATCACTCTGGGCGGCCCCAGTAGCCCCTGAGGGGCAATTAGTGAAAAGTGGTAAATTTAACATTGTATGGAGGCAAGAGATGCAAATTCACGAGTTGATTGTTGAGATGAAGCTGCTTGAGCGCCGCCTGACCCTCTATGAGGAGAAATATGGCGTACTCAGCGAAGACTTCTATGCCGCCCTTATGTCAGGAAAGTTAGCGGACTATGACTCTTACGATGAGACCCGCACCGACTTCAGCCGGTGGAAAGGGATTTATGAGACTTGGTTGAGGCGCAAAGGGGCCTACGCTGCCCAAATCAAACAACGTGACTTGGCTAAAACTCTACGTGTTCAACCTGCCTATTGAATATGAAGGGGGAAACAATGGAGTATAGAGTTAAACTTGAGAAGACTGAGGAGGGTTATGCGGTCTGGTGTCCTGGGCTGCCAGGATGCTGGTCTCAGGGTACCACTGAGGACGAGGCGCTGGAAAACATAAGGGATGCCATTAAAACGTATCTGGCAACAGCTGAGGAACTTGCCAAGGACAAAGTCACTCGTCTGATTGAGGTACCAGCATAGCCATGCCAAAACTTGCAGGTATATCTCACCGTTTTGCCGTCAGAGCGTTTGAAAAAGCAGGGTTTTGGATAGTGCGTGAGGGAAAGCATATTTCTATGACCGATGGCCAACGGATCATTGTCATTCCTCGAGCTAACCCTATCAATGCGTACACAATGGGCGGGATCATCAAAGATGCAGGAATGAGCGTTGAGGAATTCAAGAAATTGCTCTGAGGCTGAGTTAGCTCACTTCTCATGGGGGGAAAGAATCGCCTAAAAGGAGGTATCGGGTTACAAAGGGCATTTTAGCTATTGACTATTAGGACATAAAAAACTCACGGTAGGGTGTGACGTGAGAGAGGTAGATCAAGCAAGCCTGGAATGGAGGAGTCGAAAGACTCTTCCCCCTGACCACACCAGGGCGTGAGTTCCAGGCTTTGTTCATGGAAAGGGGGAGGATAGCAGATGGCAAAAAAAAGGCTCATCCGGAAAATGCGTACTTTCTGAGCCTTCATGCGGGTTTGTGGTAGGGGCGCACCTGCGTGTGCGCCCAAATTTAGGCAGACACATAGGTCTGCCCCTACGAATATGTGCTTGCAGCTCTCTAACCTTCAACTTTGATAATCTCGTTAGTCTATTTTGCTCCGGTTCTTAACGCTATTTTATGGAGCCCTGAAGATCTCAGCTACCGTCTTTAGGTTAGGAAGAAATTCTCTGAGTGTCTCTCACCATTAGATCAAAGCGAGAGATTTTAAGCGGAGTTACCGCTTCAGCGGTTTATTACAAACCCGTGAACGGGTAATTCCGAAGCATCCTGTAGCTGAGGCTGAGCAATTCCAAGAGGACCGATTAATCTAACCAAGTACGCATTTTCTGGATGAACCAGATTTCATCCATCGATCGTGCCTCTGTGGAAAAAATACACTACAAATAGGCTCTTACGCGAAGAATCACTCTGGGAGGAGTTGGGGGGGAGCACATAACTACTTAGACAAAGGCAAGTTATCTAGATTTTAGTCACTATTTGGACACCAGGGAGAAAAAGAGCGAAAAGACAGGATGAAGAAGGGGCCGCCAACTCTCTGGAAATCACACACAAATAAAAGTGGCGCCCCCCAGAATTGAACTGGGCACACACGGATTTTCAGTCCGTTGCTCTACCATCTGAGCTAGGGCGCCATAACAAAAGAAAAAAGCCCAATGGGCCTGAGTTTTGGTGGCGGGGGGCCGATTCGAACGGCCGACCTCCGGGTTATGAGCCCGACGAGCTACCAGACTGCTCCACCCCGCGATTTATACAAAATAAGAGAATCCCTTTCATTTGTCAAGGTGAATTTTCCTTTTTCACCTGAAATTTATCCAGTACTAGGCAAAACCTGCCAAATTCCATGATCTTATTGACACAGAAAACAGGTAAACAGTCTCACTGTTCATCCCCTTCCTGAGCCTTCGGCCTTTTCTTAACAATCTTAACCTTGGTTATTCTCTGGCCATTCACCTCCTGGATGAACATCTGTAAGTTACTAATTTCCAAAGTTTGTCCTTTTTTAGGAATACTCCCCAGATGGTTATAGATGACCCCTCCCAGAGTCTCAAACCCATCCCTGGGCAGGTCAATCCCCAGCAGTTCATTTAGATCATGGATGTCGATCTTGGCATCTGCCAACAAGGTCTCTGTGTCCAGCCACCTGTAGAGCTGCTCTTCAGTGTCGTACTCATCCTGGATCTCTCCCACAATCTCCTCAATAAGGTCTTCTAAGGTGACCAGACCCGCTGTCCCGCCGTATTCATCAACAACCACGGCTATATGTATTTTCTTGGTCCTAAACTCTCTGAGCATCTCGTCGATTTTTTTATTCTCAGGCACAAAATAGGTTTCCCGCATCACCTTCCTTATATTCCACTGCTCTGATTTCCTTAATATGGGAAGCAAGTCTTTGGCATAAATGACCCCCTGGATGCTGTCGACTGTCTCTTCATAGATGGGAATGCGAGAATGCCCCACTTGACTTATCAGGTCGACCAACTCCTGAAGTCCGCTGGAGACTTCTGCACAGACCATATCTATTCGGGGCACCATCACCTCTTTCACGCTGGTTTCAGAGAACTCGAAGATGTTGCTGATCATCTCTTTTTCTACCTTTTCAATCACTCCCTCCTCACTCTCAGCCTCAACGATGCTCTTCAACTCCTCCTCTTTTATTTCTTTCAACTCCTGTTCCTTGGGAGAGAACCTGTAGAGGAAGTTGGTAAGAGGAAGCAACAACACATAAAAAATATAGATAAGGGAAGCAACTCTGGGCAACGAGTTCTCTCCCCCTCGGGCAATCCTTCGGGGAAGGACCTGTTCAGCGAGGAAGAAGGCAAATAAAGCGACAGCCACGGCCAGTGCCAACCCCGCTAGTTCATAGGGACCTTTGCTGGAGCAGATATCCTGGATCAGAAGGATCAACATCAGTGTGGCCAGCAGGGTAGCAAGAGATCTGGCAATGGTCACTGCTAAATGCAATTTCTGTTTAGGTTGGTAAATTTTTAGTATCTTTCCAGCAGTTCTATCTCCTTTCTCCTTTGATTTCTCTAAAGAGGAACGAGAAAGGGACACAATAACAGACTCAGCGCCTGTCAGAAGCGCTATTAAGCCCAATAGGAGTAAAAACACTCCTCCTTGAATAAACGAGTCAACTTCCAAGAAATATCACTCTCCTTGATACTTAATGGCCTCAGCTTCACACCCCCGGAGTTCAAGAAGGTGCAAGAGGCCAGTTTGTGCACATTGGTTTTACCTAAATTACGCGTCGACATAGAAGTTACAAGAACTCGTTGAGGTCTCGTCTTTCACCTATTAAGCAGGCCCCTTACTTCTTATAAATTCTTATTACTCAGTGTCTAATGCATAATCAGGCCTTACTTAAAATCAACATAGAACTGGGATAAATATCCTTCTGTTTTCTGATCCATCACCTCCCTATCTGCGTCGGATTGATCATCGTATCCCACCAGATGGAGAAGACCGTGAACAACTAATCGAGCCACCTCATTTTCCAAAGATACTTCATATTGTTGAGCCTGCTTGGCGGCTCTTTCCAGGGAGATATAGATCTCACCTGTTTTTTCTTCGGAGAGGTGTTCACTCAGGTCAAAGCAAAGCACATCTGTAGGCAGATCAACCTGACGGTATCTTCGGTTTAACTCCCGGATGAATTCATCGTTAGCGAAGATGATATTCACCTCCTCTTTTTTGTATCCCAGATATCCGAGAAGCCGCTGTGAGGCCAAACGAAGCCCTTGTGTGTTGAATTTGCTGAGCTTCTCAGCTCCCCTTTGGTGAAGAATTTGCATCGCTCTGTTCCTTTGGATATTCAACTCTGACATGAAATATGCCTGATAAAATAGGAAGGAAACTTTCGCTGATCCTATTCAAGTCTCGCAGAGTCAAATCGGACTCATCCAACTCGGACTCGATCAGCTTTAACTGAATAACCTCTTTGATCGTCTCTTTTATGCGACTGGAAGTCTTCTGCCGGAGAGAACGGGTAGCGGCCTCTACTGAGTCGGCCAACATAACAATCGCCGCTTCTTTGGTTTGCGGTCGAGGACCCGGATACCGAAATAGGTCCTTCTTCACCTCTCCCTTGTCGCCCTTTTCCCGTGCCCGATGGTAGAAATAGCTCATCACCGCTGTTCCATGGTGCTGATGAATGATATCCTTAATCACTTTGGGTAGTTTGTGACGATCAGCCAGCTCACATCCCTCTTTGATGTGTGAAGCCAAAATGAGGCTGCTCATAGAGGGGGTAAGTTTATCGTGGGGGTTTTTACCTTTTAGTTGATTTTCCACAAAGTATTCCGGTTTTTCCATTTTGCCAATATCGTGGTAGTAAGAACCTACCCTTGCCAGCAAGGAATTTGCCCCGATTGCCTCTGCCGCCGCTTCAGATAGACTGCCGACAATAATACTGTGATTGTAAGTGCCAGGGGCTTTGATGGCCAAGTCTTTTAACAAGGGGTGGTTCAAATCCGAAAGTTC
>DAOVDP010000097.1 GCA_030669445.1 Candidatus Latescibacterota bacterium
CCATCTGAACAGAAAGCTGGAGCAGCCTAGTGCCACATTAACTAAGATAGGTTCGTTTTTTGAAAGTATTTACTCACCAGCACTTTGTGTCATTCTGAGTCCGTCAGCTGACGGGCGAAGAATCTCAGATTCTTCGGTCGCCTCGCTCCCTCAGAATGACAACCGCAAAATGTAACATATCTTATTTTACAGAGCACTAGACAGGTCCAGCAGGGTTACGACGCTTGCGCAAAATTTCTTGGCCTAGTGGTAAGTGCAATTATTGAACAGAGGTTATCCCTTTGAATATTTGGCTGTAATGCGAAAAATTATTGAGACTAAGCCGCCAAAAACTTGGCAAGCCTGCAAGGTGTTGGACGAAATGGCGGCTTAAAATATGTCTAAGACGACACAATAAGGCAAAAAGGGAAAACAATGGAAGAACAGCTAAATAGGCTTTTATCCTCCTATAAGGGAAAGAAAGAGGAGCTGATTCCGATCTTACAGCAGGTTCAGACGGAGTTTGGCTACCTTCCGGAGGAAGCTCTGGTTGAGATAGCCCGATTTACCGGTGTGCCTGAGAGTCGGGTGTACGCTGTAGCAACATTCTACGCACAGTTCAGGTTTACGCCCATAGGTAAGTACCATGTGATGGCGTGCCGGGGAACTGCCTGCCATGTCAGAGGTGCACCGCGGATATTGAATGAGATAGAAAAACAATTAGGTATCAAAGAAGGTGAAACCACACCCGACCGGGAATATTCACTCGAAACCGTGGCTTGTATCGGTGCCTGCGGTTTATCACCCTGTATCATGATAAACAAGAAGGTCGAAGCTAAAATGACGCCTAAGAGGGTAGCAGAGCTTTTTGCGAAAGGTGGTCAAGAATAACGATGAATTTTAATGATGTGAGGCATCGGGCAAAAGAAGAATGGAAAGCGCTGCAGCGCAGTACCAGACCGTTGATTTTGGTGGGCACTGCTACCTGCGGTCGCTCTGCCGGAGCGTCAGAGGTTGTCGAGACCTTTCAGCAGGAGTCACAAAATCGCCGTCTGGATTGCAATATTATCGAAGTAGGCTGTCTCGGGTTATGTTATGCTGAGCCGATAGTCTGCATCACCAAACCGTCCCGGCCGGCCATCTGTTATGGCAACATCACTCCCGAGAGGGCAGTGGAACTCATCGAAGGTTATCTTATCAAGGATAATCCCCTACCGGATTATGCGCTGGGCACTATCGGTGATGGCAGCATTGAAGGGATTCCCCAGCTATTTCAGACGTCCGTGTTCAAACCTCAGGTAAGAAGAACCCTACGAAATTGCGGTTTTATTGATCCCACAAATATGAATCACTACCTTGCCAAGGGTGGCTACAGTGGCTTGATAAAAGCGCTCAATATGAGCCCTGAGCAGATAATCGATGAAATGAAGAGATCGGGTTTAAGAGGAAGAGGGGGCGCTGGTTTTCCCACCTGGCGAAAATGGCAATTCTGCAAGCAGGCAAAAGGCGAAGAGAAATACCTTATCTGTAATGCGGACGAGGGGGATCCCGGTGCTTTTATGAATAGATCACTTCTTGAGGGTGATCCTCATTCTCTGTTAGAAGGGATGCTAATAGCTGGCTATGCAATCGGAGCCAAGGAGGGCTATATCTATTGCCGTGCGGAATATCCACTTGCTTTGGAGAGATTACGGGTGGCTCTCAAGCAGGCGGAAGAATATGGCCTATTAGGGGATAACATCTTGGGTTCGGGATTCGGTTTGCATATAAAAGTGAAGGAAGGGGCAGGAGCTTTTGTCTGTGGTGAAGAGACCGCTTTAATTGCTTCTATCGAGGGGAAACGGGGAATGCCTCGCCCGCGTCCGCCTTTCCCTGCCACCTCAGGCCTGTGGGGAAAACCCACAATTATCAATAATGTAGAAACGCTGGCCTGTGTGGCACTTATCTTGCAAAACGGGGCCGATTGGTTTGCCCAATATGGCACCGAGAAGAGCAAAGGCACAAAAACCTTTGCCTTGGTGGGTAAGGTAAAACATACGGGACTTGTTGAAGTACCGTTGGGCATCACTTTGAAACAGATGATCTATGAAATAGGAGGAGGGACTCTCGAAGACAAACGATTCAAGGCCGTTCAAACGGGTGGTCCTTCGGGAGGCTGCATCCCCACCCATCTGTTAGATACCCCGGTAGACTATGACTCACTTGAGGCAGCCGGCACAATTATGGGCTCGGGCGGCATGGTGGTGATGGATGAAGATACCTGTATGGTGGATTTCGCCCGCTACTTCCTCGATTTCGTCCAAAAGGAGTCTTGTGGTGCGTGTGTGCCCGGCCGGTTGGGCACAAAACAGATGTTAGAGATCTTAACAGATATAACCCAGGGAAAGGGTAAACCAGAGGACATTGACTTACTCGTCGAATTGGCGGAGGCAGTTAAAACGGGTTCACTTTGTGGTCTGGGACAGACTGCTCCTAATCCTGTGCTTACCACCATTCGCTACTTCCGCGATGAGTACGAAGCACACATAAAGTACAAAAGATGCCCCGCTGTTGTATGCAAAGAGATAATCTCATCGCCCTGTCAACACACTTGCCCAATAGACACGGAAGCCCCCGTTTATATCTCTCTGATTGCTGAAGGCCGTTTCAAGGAAGCGTTTGATACGATCCTGAAGGATAATCCCCTGCCGTCCGTCTGTGCCAGGGTATGTCACCATCCCTGCGAATTCAAGTGCCAGGACGGCAAATGGGGGGATCCTATCGCTATTAGAACACTTAAGCGGTTTGCTGCCGACTATGCATTGAACACTGGAATATACCCCAAACCAAAAGAACAAGAGACGGGTGGGGAGAAGGTGGCGATAATCGGCTCCGGACCGGCGGGATTGATGGCGGGCTACCAGCTTGCTAACAAAGGATACGATGTTACGATTTTCGAGGCTCTGGATGTTCCGGGTGGGGCATTGGCTGTTTGCATACCGGAATACAGATTGCCTAAGGATATACTTAAAATTGACATAGAAAACATTGAGAATGCGGGCGTGAAAATTGAGACGAATACCCGAATCGGGGAAGATATACCTTTCGACGAGCTCTTGAGCACCTACAAGGCCGTATTTATCGCTACGGGGGCACATAAATCACGAAAATTGGGTATCCCAAACGAAGATGCCCCTGGCGTCATAGATGCTATGGAATTTCTGAAGGATGTGAATCTCAACAAAAAAGTTAAAATAGGCGCCAGAGTTGGAATTATTGGCGGGGGTAACGCCGCTGTAGATGCAGCCAGGGCCGCCGTGAGGATTAGAGATCGGGGGGAAGTTTTTATAATCTACAGGAGGACAAGAATGGAGATGCCCGCATTCGCCGAAGAAGTGGATGCCGCCGTCGAAGAGGGGATCGAGATTCAATTCCTCACGGCTCCCACCAAAGTAATAACTGAAAATGGGAGAGTTACAGGAGTCGAATATATAAAAATGGAATTGGGAGAGGCCGACGAAAGCGGCCGCAGAAGACCCATTCCCATCGAAGGCTCGGAGTTGGTTATCAACTTGGATACTCTGATAGTGGCGATTGGAGAGGACCCTGATATCTGTTTTCTCGGTGAGGGACACGGCATAGAAGTCTCTAAACGAGGTACAATAGAAGTATGCCCGGAAACATTCGCCACAAATGTAGCTGGAGTTTTCGCCGGAGGAGACGTGGTGACGGGCCCTAATACCGTGATAGATGCAATGTCATCCGGGAAAATCGCCGCCGAGATGATCGATAAATATATCCGGGGGGAAAGCTTAGTTAGAGAATATGAGCTAACCAGACCCTCCCAGTATCTGCCTCCTGTCGAACTAACAGAGCAAGAAATAGAAGAAGCCGGAAGACCTGCGATACCGTGTTTACCTGTGAATGAGAGAAGGAATAACTTTGCTGAGGTCGATCTTAACATAACGGAAGAGATGGCAATAAGAGAAGCCAGGCGCTGTCTCAGATGCGACTTGGAGACCGAAGACGGACAAGAAGCAATCAAAACTGGGGGTAATAGTGGATAAAGTCACACTCACCATCGATGGCTTAGAGATCACAGCGGATAAAAGTATGACCGTACTGGAGGCAGCGCTGGAAAACGACATTTACATCCCCCATCTCTGCTATCACCCCGACTTAGAACCGGTCGGGGTATGCCGATTATGTATGGTTGAAATCGAGGGAAGAGGATTGACCATCTCTTGCCTGGCTCCAGTTGAGCAAGGTCTGGTTGTCAGAACGGAGACCCCAGAAATTGATAGAGCGCGTTGTGTTGCTGTGGAATTGCTCATCGCAAACCATCATGCAGACTGCCTTACTTGTGAGAAGAACAATCAGTGCGAGCTTCAGCGGATCGCCGCTTACATCGGGATCGAGCCGGAACGCCTGGAACGCCTGCGGCGTCCAACCAGTACAGTTCCCGTCGACACCTCAAATCCTTTCTTTGACCGTGACCCCAATAAATGTGTGCTCTGCGGTATTTGTGTCCGAACCTGTGAAGAACTCCAGGGTGTCAGTGCTATTGACTTTGCATTCCGGGGATATGATACTACAATCGGTACCTTCGGGAATAGGCCCATAGCAGAATCTGTATGCGAGTCTTGTGGTGAATGCGTTGTCAGGTGTCCGGTGGGAGCGTTGACGCCTAAGAATTTCCAGCAACCCTCAAGAGAAGTTAAGACTACCTGCCTCTATTGCGGCGTCGGTTGTGGTATCTATCTGGGAGTTCGGGGCAGTAAAATCGTCAGTGTGCGCGGCGATACCGATAATCCGATCAACAAGGGCAGTCTTTGCGTCAAGGGGCGATTTGGCTATGAGTTCATCAACCATCCCCAGCGGTTAACTTCTCCGCTTATCAAGAAAGATGGCAAATTTGCTGAAGCCACCTGGGAGGAGGCATTGGAGCTTGTGGCCAGAAAGTTCTCCCAGTACAAGGGGGATCAGTTTGCTGCTATTTCCTCTGCTAAGTGCACTAACGAAGAGAACTATCTCGTCCAGAAATTCACCAGGGCAGTGATGGGCACAAATAATATAGACCACTGCGCCCGGCTTTGTCATGCGCCCACTGTTGCAGGTTTGGTTCAAAGCTTTGGCAGTGGTGCGATGACGAACTCTATCAATGAGATTAGCGAGGCTGCCTGTATCTTAGCCATAGGCACCAATACCACGGCTGCTCATCCGGTAATCGGGCTCAAGATAAAAAGGGCGGTACGAAGGGGTGGAAAGCTCATTGTAGCCAATCCCAAGAGAATCGACCTGTGTCGTTTCGCCGATGTCTTTCTCCAACATCG
>DAOVDP010000109.1 GCA_030669445.1 Candidatus Latescibacterota bacterium
CCGGGCCGCCATAGCTGCCGGCGCCGATGGTTTGATGATTGAGGTTCACCCCAATCCTCCTCAGGCACTTAAAGACGGCGCGCAGTCGCTCACCTTTAGCGATTTCAGAAAGCTGATGACAGAGCTGAAGGCCATAGCTAAGATCATGGGACATAACATTTAGTTAATTAGTGTCTGTCCGAAAACTCAGTTTTGAGGGAAATGTCTTTGCGAGGAGTGAGGAACGAACGACGAAGCAATCTTTGTATTTTCAAGAGATTGCTTCGCTCCTTTTAGTCGCTCGCAATGACGAGAATATTCCAATTTGGTTAGTTTGCGGACAGACAGTAATTGTGGTATCTTGATCCGGCAACAATCCCCTTGTAGGGAGGACCAACCGGTCGCCCCTATTGGTTCACTACAGTGGAGATGGTCACAATCAGCGTGGTAGACCACTATTTGCTTGTGGTTAGGTGTTCGTCCTCTTCCGCCACTTGAACTCCTGGAGAATCTTTTTCAGCTTCTCAGAGTTCTCCTCCCCACCGCTCTGTAGGGCCTGGAAATACTCCACACCTAATATAGCAAATATACTAAATATAAAACCAAAAATGCCTGAAATAAGCACGATCGTTTTCCGCTTCGGTTTGGTTCTCATCTCAGGAGGAGTAGCCCAATCCACCACCTGCACGGTAGACATTTCTCCTCTGGTTTCTATCTTCTTCTTCTCCAACTCCTCCTGCAAGTATTTTAGGATTGCCGACTGCACTTCCATATCCAGGCTGAGTCTTGTATATTCCGTCTTAAGCTCAGGGACACTCCCCAAGGGGAGAAAGAGTGTGCTCAGTTTGTGTCCGCTCTCTTCAGGATTATTGGTTCGGGAAAGCTGGAGAGAAGAAGACCCCGGAGACATCTCCTTCAGCAGGGAGGACAACTGGCTCCGCCGGATTCGTATCCTCTCCTTGGTAAACTCCACCTCGGGGTGCTTTTCCCCCAAGGATGTCTTCAAACTCTGCAATTTCAAATTTAACGCCATTATCTCCGTTTCAAGATCTGCCGCAACCTTTATAGTAGCCTCAGCCTGGGCATCTACAGAAATAATGCCGTGTCTCCTCTGAAAGCCCTGTAACTCATCCTGAGCTATTCGCAGCGCAGCTTTAACGCTGTCGCATTGGGTCTCGACAAAATCCCTCCTTTCTTTTGTCCAGTCAAGGCTCAATTCTCTGTTGATATCATCCAAAAAACGAAGGTAGGTATTGGCCATCTGGGCGGCTCTGACTGGAGATCTATCCAGGACACTCACAGCAATTAACCCCTCATCTGTTCTTCTGACTGTGGTGTTCTCCCCTAAGGCACGAACCGCCTCTTCCCATCGGTCTGTCTTGTAGAGCTTTCTCAGATCGAACTCCTTAACCATCGAGTCCGCCACCGAACGGCTCTTCAGTATGCCCATGACTACATCGGCTGGGCTGCCTTTTTCCCCCAACCTGAGCACAGGGATAGGAAGTTCAGCTAAGGCGCCGGCAAAGCCAAATTCATCTTTTCTCTCCTTGGGGGGCAGAATCATCGCCGTGCCAGTATACCACTGGGGCAAAAGCAGGCTAATCACCGCCGCCACTGTACAGATGATAAGCAGGTTGATTACGATCAATTTCCACCTTCTCGCCATAAGATATATATAGTCGAGGATATTAACTTCATTTTTTCCTGTCATCTCTTTTCACCTCCAGTAAATCGTCAGACGTCGAGGGTAAACCAAAAAGACAAAAGGTCTGATTTCTCCTTACGCCTCACGCTCTACGCTATCTAAATTATTTTCCCACAATAGCTTGGGCAACGATGATAAAGGTCGCCAATTGTCCCAAGATAGTAGAAGTATCCCGAGCCAGTTGCCACCAGTCCCTTCTGGGATTCTCAGGGACGCAGATAGCATCTCCTGGCTCCAGGCGTTTAACTTTCTTTGGCTTAAGCCATAACCCTGTTTTCCCTTTAATCACCCTGGTCCAACCTTTGTTGGCATTCCATGAGTAGCCCCCTGCTTGTTCTATATAAAAATCAGGACCTTCACCGGCTTTGTAGGGAATCAGACCTGGCCGTTCTACCTGTCCACTCACTGCTACTGTCTCCCATCTTCTGGGAATAGTGATCATATCTCCGTGTTTTAACGCTATGTCTTCGCTCAGGTCACCTTCAACAAATAGCCTCCGGAAATCCACCGACATAATTCCCCGCTTTTCTCTTGACTTAACCTTGAAATATTCGTATTCTTGGCGAGTCATCTCCTGGAGTCCTCCCTGAACTGCGGCCATAATTCTAAGCCGTTCGAACTCAGGGTCGAGAGTTTCTCTGGCTTCCCACCGGATGACCTCTGCTTTATCTAAAAGGGCATCTTCCGTAAACCCATCGGCTTTTTCAATTATCTGGCTCAGGGTAGTTTTGCCCTCTTCAATTACATATAGACCAGGGTATTTCACTTCTCCATCGAGTCTTATCAATCTTTTGATATGCCATTCGGGGACCCGGCGGATGAAGATCTGGTCGTCAGGCTCTAAGGAGAATTGCTCCCCAGGGCTTCCTTTTTCCTCCAATATCGAGTGAAGGTCGATGGATATACATTTTCTTCTTTTCCCATCCTCCTCGAATCTAATAACCTCCACTCCAGTTAACTGAGCACTGCTTTGCAATCCGCCCGCCAGTTCGATTAAGTCCCCAAGCCCTTCTCCGGGCTTAAACTCGTAACTCCCTGAGGCATTTACCGGACCCAGAATAGCAACCGATTCTCTCTGGAAGGGAATGTATATCACATCTCCCATCTTCACATAAGGGTTGGCTTTGAGATCCCCGAGTTTCAAAAAACGGTCCAGGTCTACGGTGAGCATCTCACCGTTCTGCCGGTATATCTTGATATTCCTTCTGGAAGCACCGCTGGTAGGTCTTTCTACCTTTTCGCTGGCAAGTCCTCCGGCACTTTCGATTACATCAAAGGCCCGGTCTACAGCATAGGCAGTATAACTGCCCGGCCTGCTTACTCGTCCGGCAATAAAAAGCCGAAATTTGCGCAGATTGCTCAACTCAACCGAGACATCCACACCAGGGTAACGTTCCTTCACCCTTTGGATAATTAGCTCCTTAGCCTCGGCCAGGGCCATCCCGGAGACCTCCATGGGACCAACATAGGGGACAAGCAGTTTCCCCTCCGGATTTACCGTCAATGTCGTAGGTGTATCCAACTGCCCCCACAGATAGATGGTGAACTCATCCCCCGGACCTAAGGTATACTCCTTCGGGTCTATCTTTTTGTCGAAGGCTGTCTTCTCCGGCGTCACCGGAATACCCAATGGAATCTCGGGTTTCTCCTCTTCCTTTATCCCCAGAGGGGTGATTCGAGGGCCTGCCTCTGCCTCTTTCTCTATTGCCTTTCTCTCCTCCAGCAGTTGTTCTAAAGTCTGAGGAAAAGCGGTAGAAAAAAACACAAACCCTATAATCACCGAGAGCAAGATCGCTCTGAGTGCCTTTCTCATCCTTAGTCACCTCCTGTTTTGTGTGATAGATTTAGACAGATTAACAACAGAAAACACTTGCATAGATTTAGACAGATCAAAACAGATTTTTGCTTTTTGAACCTGTCTTAATCAATGCGATTCTTTTCTCATCCTACTGTTATTTAGTAAAGCATAGTTAGCCCAAAATGAATTTTCTATACGATCAAGTCAACCTATACTTCTCAGGATATTTCTACAGGTGCCCCCCCCTGCTGCATCGACTGCTGGGCAGCCTCCAGTACCCGTACTACCCGCAATCCGTCCTGCCCGTCGCTGCGAGCAGGTATTCGTTTTGCTATGCAATCCAAGAAATGTTGACATTCTATCCTCAGAGGCTCGGACATCTTCACTCTGGGAATTAGAACATCCCCCATTCTTAAGCTTAAGGCCTCCCCGTAGGTCTCATAGTCAAAAACCTGGTCCACCCCTTTATCGTACAGCCGGATCATCTCTGCAGCTTGGGTGTCATCGAATACCGCCATCTTCTTGCTTCCTACTACAGTAAGTTTCCTGATCTTGTGAGGATCCAGCCAGCTGACATGAATATGGGCCATCGTTTTGCCCTTAAAGTGCAAGGTCAAAAAGACGACATCCTCTACTTTCTGCTGTAGGTAGTATTGCCCCACAGCAGTCACGCTGTGCGGTTCTTCTCCTAAAAGATAAAGGACAACTGAAATATCGTGGGGGGCAAAACTCCACAGGGCGTTTTCATCTTTACGGATCTTGCCTAAGTTAACTCGAGTAGAATAAATATAATAAACTTCTCCTAATTGACCTTCATCGATACACTGCTTCAGTTGCCCTAAAGCTGGGTGGTATTCCATTAAATGTCCGACCATGAGGACTCTTCCCTTTCGTTCTGCTATATCTACAAGATCTTCAGCATCTTTTATGCTAAGGGAGAGAGGCTTTTCCACAAGTACATCCTTCCCAGCTTGTAAGGCCTGCTTGGTCAATTCATAGTGTGTAGGGGCAGGAGTGGCAATGACCAGTGCTTGGACCTCTTGGTTCTCAATCACCTCTGAGGGGTTTGGAGAAACCCTGATCTGAGGATAAGTGTGTTCCACCTTTTCTAAAATGCCTGAATCGAGGTCTGAGCAAGCTACCACCTGGCAATCGGTGAGGGTAGCAAAATTTCGCAACAAATTCTTGCCCCAAGCCCCCACGCCAATCTGGCCGATCTTTATCATCCTCTCTCCCTTTCTGTTAGTGGCTATTGTGACTATTTTCTACCGCAGAGAGCCCAGAGATGATTGAATCGTAAAAAGTAGCAAAGTTGTCATTCCGAACCCTTCGCCGCTTGTCATTCTGAGCGCAGCGAAGAATCTCATCCTGCTCAGGGCAGGCTCCGTGAGGAATCTGATGTATTGATGAATTACAGTAGCTTATCAGATGCTTCGACA